>NZ_JAALXT010000006.1:365000-556801 GCF_011634775.1 Thalassoroseus pseudoceratinae | reverse complement strand
CGTTGGAACGACTCACTATACCAGCTCATAACCTCAGTGAGTGCAAACTCACACGTGGGAACACCACCCACAAAACGCAATTAGTCCACTCAGATTCTCACACGCAACTATCAACCTTGTTTATAAACGAACAGCCCTGGTCAGAAATGATCAGGGCTGTTTTCGTATGCGCATGGCTAGTTCCTGTAGGCTGGGACAAGTCCCAGCATTGCGGTGCCAATCCTGAGGAGAGAATGGACGCAGAGTTCACTGGTTGTTGGATCAGTCAGTCACCTCAGTCGATATTGAGTTCAAAGATAACAGAGCGAGAATGCTGGGATTTGTCCCAGCCTACGAAACTCCGTCAGTTCACCAAACACCACCCAAGTCGCCCCAACAACCGCCAGTAGATAATCAATGTCAACGCCATTAGCGGGCCGGTGACGGCGGCGGCGTAGAAGGGTTCACGTTGGTAGCCGAGGATCAAACTTCCCGGCCAAATCACTGCTAGCACCGCCGACGCCAAATAAAATTGCGTCCACGCCCACGTTCGGAAGCCGAGGCTTTTGAGGATGAGGGGCGAGAACGGCAGGAATGGGGTATGGGCTTCAATCACTGATAACAAGCAAATCGGCAACAACACGAACAGCGCCAACCCCGCCGCTCCCCAGAAGAGTGATTGGTTGCTTAGCGTCTCGGCGAGTCGACCAACTCCGAATGCCAAGGCGACCGCGGTCAGATTTGCTGGTAATAGCCAGACGAGATCACTGGCCCACTCACGCCAATCGGATTCCGGCCAATCGGTGACGCGATCATTCCCGGCGGCTGTTTCGGTCAGAATCGACTTTCCACAAGCGGCTGCGAACGAGAACGTCCAGATCGACAGCCAACCGGTTGGGAATCCCAATGCGTAGCCGGCTTTTCCATACCAACCACCGATCCCGCCAACCCCCGCACGGGAAAAACACCAGTGCATTGCGACAAACAGCACGGAAACCATCGCACAGCCGCACGACAACCCAATCCAACGGAAGATCATTTCCGGATACCACGGAAACGAGAACGTACCTTGCAAGAATGGCAGTGTGGGAACGTGGACCTCGCCGCCGAAGCGTTCTTCCGCCATGGCATCGAACACACCTGGCCGTGATGGTTCCGGCTTCGTTTGCGGAGTCGGTTCTTCCGGCGTTTCCCGAGAACCACGGGCGGGAACCGTGACCAATTCATCGCAGTTCAGGCATTCGGCGTCATACGACTTTGACCGCACCGGCGAACGAAAACGAGTGTTGCAGGACGGGCAGGTGACGAGTGTTGTCGGTCGTCGTTTGGCGTTCGGCTTCGGATGACGATTCGGTTTTCCGGACGACTCAGCCACGGCTCATGCTCTTGACGATGTGCTCGAAAACGGGTTGGCAAACCGCCCAGTCTTTCTCCGGACAGTCGCAGATCACGGTCCATTGCAAATCACGCCCCAGCATCGACGCCCGCACGCCACGGACGGTCGAACCCCAACTTCCGGACGCAGTGAACTCCGAAATCCGTGTGTCGCCGAAGCCGGTTTCGATTTTCTTCGGCTGCTGCTCCTGATAACCGCTGTAATCTTGAGCGTACTGATCGTGCATCATCTCGTGAACGCTGGCAATCGGAGCCATGGATTCATCGAATTCAACGCCTCCGGCACCACCGAGGATGTCGCCACCCATGTTGCTGGCGATGTCACCGATTGCACTGGCTCCCATGCTGCTGCGGATGCGAATTTTCACGTCTTCAAACTCAATGCGTGCCCAGACGACCGAACCGGATTTGCCGCCGCTTTCCATTTTCCAGTTCGACGGGTACTCGCATTTGAACGCGTTGTTGATCTCGTGTTGAAAGCTCGTGTACGAAGCCGGCGGTTCCATCGGTTTGTCATCACCGGAAGACAAGAAGGGCACACCGATCAGCAAGGCGAGCACCAACGTGCTGATGCCACCAATAAACGCGGGGCTGCCAGTGAAGTTGGACTTCTTTTTCTTCTGGCTCTTCCGTTTCTTCGAGGATTCTTCCTCACTTTTGGGGCGGGATTTCTTCTTCGGCTTGGGTTTGACGCCCACCGTGCGTGGCGGAAGACCGCCTGCGGTTTTCGCGCGCTTTGGCTTTCCCGTTGGTTTTTCGGAGTCGCCCAGTGGTTCGACGACGAAGGGTTCCTCGCATTCCCGGCAGCGAATTTTCTTCCCGACTTTCGAGTCGTCGGGAAATCGGAAGCGTTTACCACAGGTTGGACAGGCGGAAGTGACGGACACGTTCAGGAAACCTCGGAATATCGACGGTATCGAAACGGCATGAAGACTCTCCGTTCAAATCCTCACGAACTCGCCAAGCCGATGCAAGTTCGCGGTAACCGTCTGAACACAAAACCCACAAACGCCCGCAGTTGAGTCCACGCTATTCGGACGTCAACGCCTCGCGTTTCTGTTGAATCGTTTCGAGCAAGCCTTTTTGAGGGTCGGCGAATTTCTTGAGGCCTTCTTGCATCAACACGTCTTCCATTTTGGCGAAATCCACTTTCTCGTCGATTTCTTGCAGCACGGCATCCGACGGCATCTGATCGACGCGTTTTTCAAAGACTTTGCCATCCATCTGCTGAATTTCTGCGTTCGTTTCCGGGGGATTCGTTTGGATGTCCGAACCAGCGAGCGCAGAGATGTACATATCCGGTGGATCGCCTTCGGTTTTGACCCCCGTGCTGGCGAAAATGATCTCTTGCTGCAAGGGAAGATTCTTCGTGTTCCAGAATTCCGAGTTCTGTTTCCAGAGCCGTTTGGCGTTGACCAATCCCACTTTTCCCTGGGTTTCCTGGGAGAGATGGGGAAAGTGTTGTTGCGTGTAGACGTCGATGCGACTCACGAAAATGCTGTAAACCGATTTGAAGTTGTCCAGCGATTCGCGTCGTTGGGCTCCTTTCCAAATCGCATCACGAGCGGCTTGGTACTGTCGTTCGGTGAAGATCAGTGTGACGTTCAATGTCACCCCGTGAGCGGCCAACTCCTCCAACGCACCGAGCCCCGCTTCCGTGGCGGGAACCTTGATCATCCGGTTCGTGTGCCCTTTGGACCACAATTTCCCAAGTTCGATATACCGCTGCGTTCGTTGCGGGATTGTCATTGGGCAATCTTCGGCTTCCAAGAGGGGATCGAGTTCGAAACTCACATAGCCGTCGTCGCCGTTGGTCTGTTCGTGGATATCTCGAAACACTTCTTGTGCTCGTCCAACGAGTTGATCGGTCATCCGCCATGCGACTTCTTCGTTGCTCAGTCCGTCGGCCATGAGGGCTTGCAAGTCGTCATCGAATCGCCCGGTGGAAATCAGTTTCGAGATAATCACCGGGTTTGACGTGGCCCCAGTCGCGCCGAGCGATTTGTTTTCGACGGTGAGATCCGGATCGACGCTATCCAGCCAGAGCTTCGTTCCGCAGGCGACAAGTGATTCCAGGGGAGTTGTCATGTCGGTCCATCCCATATTGTTGGTGTCAGTTTGAAATTCCTTATCGTCGGTTGTAACCCGCCTACGCGACGCAAACAAGTTCGCCAGCTTGACGACGGCCTAGCGAAAAAAGTGAATCGCCGCCTGACAAGATCGGACGCCGCGGAAGCCAGATACGAGACGCGGCTTTGAGAGTGGATTCCGATCAGATATGATCACTCCATCATGGAGCATCTCTCGAACGATCAGCCAAAAACATCAGTGGACACGCAGGACCCTCAGTTTGGTCCCATGGACTCTGCACCGCATGACGACCGCCGGGAGCTTGCGGAGTTCGTTCAGCGACTCTTCAAGCAAACGCCGCGGATTCGGGTCATCCCGTTGTTGATTCTGGCCAATCTCGTGATGATGATTTTCCTTGTCCGAGATGGTGTCGACGCCATTTGGCCGGGACGCGATCCGCAGAATATGCATCGGCAGGCGATGCTTCTGATCGACTGGGGAGCGAATTACGCTCCGAAAACTGCGGATGGCGAGTGGTGGCGGTTGGCGTCGGCTTTGTTCCTGCACGCCGGTTTCATTCATTTCGGCATGAACATGCTCACCTTGTACGGAGTAGGGGCGTTTGTCGAACGGTTCTGCGGGCATGTTGGTTTCGCTTTGCTGTACTTGGGAACGGGGTTATGCGGAAGCTTGGCCAGTGTGTATTGGCATGATGATGTTCCAAGCGTCGGAGCGTCGGGAGCGATTTTCGGGATCGTCGGTGTGTTCCTAGCGTGCGCTTGGCGACAACGCAAAGTCTGGCCGAAACGGTTGCGACGATCAGCCCGTATGTTGGCGTTCCAGTGCATCGGATTGCTCGCCATTTTCCAGTTTGCTCCTGGTTTGCGAGACCTCGTTGACAACGCGGGACACCTCGGCGGATTCTTCTCTGGCATTGTCGGTGGTTTGATTATTTGTCAGCCGGTTGGTCAGGTCACTCGTTGGAGTCGAGCGATCCGTAATCTGATCATCGTGTTGGCGACGGCAGGAACTGTTGCGGTTGGCATTACCCAATACCCCGGACCGATGATCGACTTCCCCGCGGAATACCAACGGATCGGAGAGTTTGAAAAAGACGCCGATCGCGAAATTCAGTCCATTGAAGACCGTCTTCAAGCGGGTGCCATCAATGGAATCGAAGCGGCTGAAGAATACAAGAACGACGTATTGCCGATCTTCGAAACCATCCGATCTCGCTTGAATGCCCCAGAACGCATCCCCGCAAGTAAGCAGAGACTCTGGGACGGACTGAAGACAGTTTTCGAACTTCGCTTTCTAGCAACTCAGAAGCGAATCCAATACCTAGAAACCGGCAACGACGACCACCACTTTGAATCCGTCCGCCTATATGAAGAAGCCAACAATTTACTGAGATCAATTCAGCCTAAACCCAATTGATTTGTAAGCTCTGCAATTGCCTAGGCGAGACTTTACATTTTAACCAGACTATCAGAACCGTTTTCAAAATGCTGTTGTTCGTGTCGTGATTTGAGTTCCTTTCGACATACGGGGTTACACAGCCTCTGTTGTTGAAGACTGCATAAAGGACTCATTCGATGCGAATCCCCAAGCTCACGTCATTAGTTATCGGCGCGCTATGTATTTTTGCGGTGAGTTCCGCCGAAGCTTCGATTCTTGACGAGGCGGCCTATCGCGAGCGGACGGGTGTGTCTTCGACGAAGGATGGCGTCACGCATCAGGCGAGTGTGAGCGCGGGATTGGATGAACGATCAGGCTTTGATGTGGGTATCTTCGCGGACGATCGAAATCAAAAAGGGCAGCAGAAATCAAAGACCTACGGAGACCGCAATGATGAACGCTGGTTTGCGGGGGCTCGCGGCGGTGTGCAAGCCGGAGCGTTTGCCGATGCGACGGCCTCACAGAGCGGACAAGTTGGGAATGTTGAAATCGAGAACTATGCCCAAGGGGAAACATTCGTCGGCTCGGAAGCGGGTGTCGAAGCCGGTATCAGTAACAACGGTTTGGGGCTTGGCGCCAACGCATTCACCGGGGGACGGGCGACCGGAAGACTCGGCACGGAAATCGGTCCGGCGGGAGCCGCTGCCACTGGAGAAGCGTGGTCGGGCTTGGGGGCGGAAGCCGGTGTCAATCTCTCAATGGACGACGGCAAACTCAAGTTGGGCGGTGAACTTGGAGCCGCTTTGGGGGTCGGTGGAAAACTTGGTGCGGAAATCACCATCGATACCAAACCCATTGGCAAAGCCGCGAAAACAGTCGGTACGGCTGGAAAAAAAGCCGGTCAAAAGATCGGTCAGAAAACGAAGAAACTCGGTCGCAATGTCGGCCGGGCTGGCAAGAACGCTGGTCGTGCAATCGCCGGGCTGTTTCGCAAGAAGAAATAATCCGATCGTCTGCATCGTACTCCATTCACGAGTCTGAATGGTATAACTAGCGTGAATCCCAACATTCGACCGAGAGCGTCTTGACGCCACGCGGAGTTGTCCCACAACGGTCCGACGAATACAGACCATGCGGAACTGTGGCTGCTAGTTCGATGCGTGATGGAAGAGAGATTGGTAGCGGTCACCAAAACGACTCTGGGAAATGCGACGGTCAGCTTGCCAGAGCTTGTGAGCAACACTTTGTTGCCAACCCGAGCCCTTCATTGATCCCTTGCCAACAGGCACGACGCCAGTTGCAAAACGCTGTTTAAAACCTTCCTCCCCGACACCAAAATCAAACTCCTCGCAACCGACCTGCTGAGCGTGTTCAATGAGTTTGAGCAGCATTAATAGACCTGGCGAATACTTGCTCAACTCTGCATCGTAGGATGGGAACCACCAGTGCCAAACGGTTGCTGACCGCAATCCCAAATGGGCCGCCACTAGCCGGTCGCCAGCGTAGAGGGCAGATAGCTGTCCTGAAAACTCCTTCGCTTGTGTATGCTGAAGCACCCCTAAAAGATCGCGAGTCCAGCGGTCTCGTAATAGGTCCTCAAAACCGGTTCGCTTGCAGTGCTCGCGTTTCCATTCGATTAGCTTTTGCAGGACCGCAGGCTCTGTTGTGTGCGACTCAAATCGCACCGGCCCAACTTCACGAGCAAGTTTACGAAGTTTACGGCTCTCTTTGCCACTATCGGTAAACTGCTTCAAGTCGATGACGTGTGAGTCATTCTGCTCGAACGTCGAACTTTGGAACGGTTGTTGATCCGTCGGTACATAGCGGAAATCAAACGAGTTCAAGCCCCACGCTCGTAATAGTGATTGACCATCAATGCTAAAATTTGCTGGTGCGATTAGACCATGATAGTCAGAAAATTGGATCGCTGCGGCTTTACCTTTTTTGACCTGCTTGAATGGTAGAAATGCGACCATCTCAAGCGGCTTGTCTACATAGATTCCAATGTGGATCTCTTCTTGAACCAAGGCGGCCGCTTGCGTGAATTCAGGACAGAAGAACGGGTTTCTCAACGCCGGATTTCCACGTTGGATCTCACGCCAAGTGGCCAGCATTTCGGGTGTCAAATCAGAAGCGGGAATGGTTGACGTATGCATAGAGTAACTTTCCGCGTGGCGAGGCTTTGTAAGAATTAGGTGCGGTCCACTCATCGTAAGAGTCGACGAAGCAATGAAACGCGAAAAGAACCCATCGCCGCCAACGACAAAGAATTATCAAACCTCAGTCGTCGGATCTCAACGCCATGTTTCGCAAAAGCAACGCGATGTTGTCAGGATTTATGGTCAAACAAACAGTGGTTCTATGGTGGTCGTCGTTGGAATCATGATCGGGGAATGAGTGGGTACGGGTTCATAGTTTCTTTTTCGCTGAAGGAATTGATAAGAAACCATCTATTCAAGAGGATTTCGTTTGAGTATATTTCCATGGGGATTTCGTCGTAACTGATATGGATTGTATGTCTTGAAGTGACTCACCTCGAAGGATGTAGCTCCGGTGTTTCTTCAAACTCTCACCTGTCTTCTTTGCAGCGTTGTTGCGACGACAACCTGCACCGACAATCCATGTGACAGCTCTAATCATGTGCGGCCAGCGGTCGCATCGTCGCACCGCTCGATAACAGATGTCGAATCGAATGCTGCGATTTCTTCGCAAAGAAATTCCTCGCAACATGCGTTCCGTCAAGAGACGAGCCGACCTTCCGGCCCTGACCTTCGAACATCAACTGTTGCGGTCCCGTTCTATCAACTTGATGTAACAGCACTTTGTCGGTTCCCGGATCGTCAGGCCTACCATGCGCTAAGTTGGTTGGCTTTGATGGGCCGTTCTGTGCAAGTTCTCTTCTGTGTTTGGCTGACGTAGACAAAGTCTAGGCACAACTTGCTAGTTCGTGCCTGAGTTAGCTCGATCGAATGTCTTTGGTTTCGATCGTTCTTACACACTTGGTGATGCTCAAAGCGATTCCGTTGAATCGTTGCGCATGCATTGCGCGCCGCATTGCTTCTGTCAGAAGAGTTCATACAGCACACATAGGAACTGATATCATGTCTTATAAAAAGCAAGTCACAAAGAATAATCGGCAACAAGCACGACAAGAGATCGATCTTGGAAATTCGCCCGAAAAACTCGGCGCTGAGGACTTACTCAAAGAGATTGACAGGCTGCTGGCAGAAGATTCTCCTCAGAAAGCGTTGGAGTTGATTTCTAAGTCGAAGTCGCAGGCACCGTCGATTGTCAATGCGACGGGCGTTTGTCAGCTTCGTCTTGGGAACGCTTCGGCTGCAGTGAATATTTATCGCCGACTGCTCGTGACAGGAGGGATCTTCATACGCCCGGATGCGCCAGATGTCTTCAAAGTGAACTTCGCCTTAGCGATGCTGATGGATAATAACTATCCGGGGTTCTATAGTACGCTAGCCGAAGTCAGTGACGATCAACATCCGGCATTGATCAAGGTCAAAGCGGGACTCAAAGCCTGGAAACAGACGTTGCCGTTTTGGCAGCGACTATTGTTCTCCTGTGGGGTTCAACTGAAAGTCCCCGTGGAATTCAGTTTCCCACTGGGTGACTTGAAATGAGTCGAAGTGAGAGCAGTGTACTTGTGATTGTTGTGCATACTGCCTCGTTTTAGCATCTATGGTGTTGTACCGATGCAGAACAGGCAGTTTTCGGTTCGTAGGAATAGTTGGTTCTGACTTATCGCGGGTGATGCGGAGAGCGGTTCGCTGAGTTTGTTCTTGGCGATGAGTTCAAACTTAGCGTCCGGACGAATGACCCAAGTGATGCCGTCATCGTCGGGGAAGTAGGCGAGGCCGTTCGCGGTGACGGCGGAGGCACTATGACGACGGCCGAGACGGTTGAGCCAAAGGCGTTTGCCGGTGTCGGCGTCGTAGCAGGAGGCAATGCCGTTATCGGAGACGATCACAAAATACGGTCCAACAGCGACTGGCGATGGTACATACGCCACACCGGTACGTTCGTGATGCCAGCGGATGTGGGTGTCAGTGATGTTGCCGGTGCCGGTGGGGTCGATGGTCAGCATGTGTTTGTCGGGAAAGCCGCCGGTGACGAACAGCAGTCCTTCGTTCATCACCACCGAGGCGACGAATTGACTTGTTGGGCCATCGACAATCCACAACCGTTTGCCAGTGCGGGGATCGTAGCCGGCGACACATTCACTGCCGGAGAGCATCAGTTGCGGTTGGCCGTCGATTTCGCGGATGAGCGGTGTGCAATAACTTCGCACGCCGTTCTCGCGTTCGGTCTTCCAGACGGTTTCGCCGGTGTGCTTGTTGAGTGCGACAATATATGCCGGTCCGTCGTGGTCGCCGTTGACGATGACTAAGTCCTCGAACAGGACCGGACTGCTCGAAAATCCGTGAGCGCTGATGAATGAACCCGGTTTGACTTTCCACTTCAGTTTACCGTCGAAATCGTAGGCGGCGATGACCATTTCCCCCGGCGTGATCGGTCGTGGCGTGCCGACGTTGGGAGCGGGAACGGTTCGGCCATCGACTTCTAAAAAGGACACATACACCAAGTTTCCATCGGTCGCCGGTGTGCTAGAGGCGTAACTGTTGAGTCGATGAATAGTCTCCAGGGGCGCTTTCAACACCGTCCGTCGCCAGCGTTCTTTTCCGGTCTTCCGATCCAAGCTCAAAAGCACACGGGCATTATGTTCGGTGTCGGCTCCTAGCAGAAATACGTGGTCTTCCCAGACGATCGGCGAAGAATGGCCAGTCGCGGTGTCCAACGGGACTCGCCATACGATGTTCTTGCTGGGGCCGTCTTTCTCGAAATTCCATTCGGTGGGGATGTTGGTTTCCGAACTGCTGCCGTCACCCTGCGGACCTCGCCACCCCGGCCAATTCTCGGCGGATGCGGTTGTGGACAGAAACACGATCGCCATCAGAACTCGGACATCAAACCGCATCGGCGTCTCCCTCGTGATCAAAGTTCACTGATGGATCGATGGTACCGATCCAAAACGGGAATTGCGAATGGCTGATGTCACCGTTTGCGATTGGTTCGCAATCCAACTATCCTGACGCCAAAAATCTTTGAGGGATGATGAGATGACTTACGATGTTTACGGTGTCGGCAATGCTTTGGTGGATATCCAAGCTCGCGTTAGTGATGAAACGTTGAACGATTTGCGATTCGGCAAAGGGCTGATGACGCTCGTCGATGAAGAAACGCAACGCAAAGTGCTCTCGGCGATTGACGGTGTTGATGTCTCACGATGTGCCGGTGGATCGGCGGCGAACACGATTGTCGGTATCGCGGACTTCGGTGGAAAAGCAGCCTACGCGGGGAAAGTGTCCGACGATGCGATCGGCAAGTTCTTTCTGGAAGATATGCGACGTTTGGGCGTGCAAATCGAAGTTCCGCCCGGTGCCGGCGACAGCGGAACTTGCGTGATTCTCATCACTCCCGATGCTCAACGCACGATGCTCACGCACTTGGGGGTCTCATCCACGTTGGGGCCGGATGACATCAACGAAGAGGACATCAAGCAGGCGAAGTATGTGTATGTCGAAGGCTACCTCTTTGGCAGCCCCGACAACCGTGCCGCCGCGTTGAAGGCCATCGAACTCGCCAAGAAGAACGACGTGAAAGTCGCCTTCACGGTTTCCGACCCGTTTCTGATCCAACATCATCGGGACGAGTTCTTGGAACTGATCGAAGGACCAGTCGATTTGCTGTTCTGTAACTTGGAGGAAGGTCGGGCGTTGACGACGATGACCGATCCGATCGATTGTGCTAGCGAAATTCATCGGCACGCCGAGAATGTGGCACTCACGCTGGGGCCGGATGGTTCGATTCTGATGCATGAAGGCCAAGCGATTCCGATTGAAAGTGCGGACGTGAAGGCGATCGACACCACCGGGGCCGGCGATATGTACGCCGCGGGTGTGCTTTACGGCATCACGAACGGACTGACGTGGAAACAAGCGGGACACCTCGCTTCGCAAGCGGCCGGACGCATCGTGAGCCAACTCGGTGCCCGAATGGAACGGAAATTCACGCCCGAAGAACTGGAAGCCTTGAGAAAATAGGGGCAGACGGGGTAGGGTATTGATCTCATCACGAATCTTGCAAAGCTCTTGGCTGCGGACTACTCTACACGTCTATGAATACTGATCACAAAAATATCCCGATGCCGGGCGATGATGATTCCTGGGATTCTCTCGCGGAGAATCTGTTCGGAATTGATATGTCCTCACAAGTCGAAGCCGACGACGAAGACGTTGCGTTGGATTTTGAGGATACCGACGACGACGATGACGATGATGAAATGCTTCGTCGCAGTCGCCGCCGTCGTCGAAAAGGGCGGGACGAATCCGCCTCGGACGAGACTTCCGAAAGCGAGTCGTCCGAGGAGCCGGTAGCGGCTGTCTCATCGGATGCGACCACCGCCGTGGAATCCAAACCGCCTCAAATGGCTTCGTTCTCGGACGATGATGACTTCGGCGATTTCGGAGCCGAGTTGGGGTTGGAGGACGACTTCGCCTCTGCCGGATTCGATGATGACGATGAAGTCGCCGAAGCCGAGGTTGAAGAAGAGGCAAACGAAGTCGCCGCGAGTGCTGCTCCCGCGAAAACCGTGAGTCAAGCATCGGTTGAAGACGACGATGACGAGTTGGATCTCTCCGGTTTCGGTGATTTCGGTGAGGACGACGAAGAACCCCCCAAACCCGCAGCCAAGTCGAAGACCAAGGCAAAGCCCGCACCAAAAGCGAAAAGCAAGACTGAGTCAGACGACGACGAAGACGATGAGTCGGGGGAAGAAGAGAACAAAGCCGACGACGACTACTGGGACGCGTTGAACGACTTCGACTGGGATTCGGACGACAACACGTCGAAATCACCCCGTCGCAGCCGCCGACGCCGAAGTGGTGCCCGAGACGAAGACGCCAAAGCCGAATCACGAAGCCAACCGGCTCCAAAATCCAAGTCCGACGATGATTCCGATTCGGATGAGGAAGAACGTCCCCGTCGCCGCCGCCGTCGTCGTCGACGGTCTTCCCGACGGGACGACAAACCGACAACGACAGTTGCCGAGTCTGATGAATCGGCGGAGGAAGCCAGTTCCGACCAAGAGGAAACGGCAAGCGATGATACGGACGAGCCCCGTGGTCGTCGACGACGTCGCCGCCGACCGGACCGTTCGTCCAAACGACGTAGCCGAAGTGACCGTCAATCCAGCCAAGACGATTCGGATGAGGAATCCATGGAATCGCTGGAAGATGCTGACTTCGGTGATGGTTTCGGTGGCAACTTGGTAGAAACGAGCGACACAGCGTCGGCTGATGCATTCGATGACGATGACGATGACTCGGATTCGGATGAAGAAGAACGACCCCGTCGCCGTCGCCGACGTCGATCTCGTCGCTCGAGCGGCCGATCGAAAGATGAGAGCCCAGCGAAATCGACTCAGGCTGCTGCTGATGACGACGATGACAGCGATGACGATAGCGAAGAAGCCAGTGGCCAAGAGACGAAGCGTCCTCAGGTTCCAACCTGGTCCGACGCGATCGCCTGTTTGACTCGACGCGAGCCGAAACCGAAATCATCGGGTTCCGGTCGCTCCCGTGGCGGAAACCGTCGCAACCGTCGATAGTCAAGAGCTGGTCGACACGATCAAACAACAAAGCCCGATGGAAGTGATTCCATCGGGCTTTGTTCGTTCACGCTTCTTTGAGTTCGATTCCAACGGTGTTCGGAGAGCGTTTTGTCCACGTCTCGCGTGTCGGAACCGTTCGCCTCCAGCAGCAACACAAACCGGCTGCTGGAGTCGAACTCGGAGCTGCTTTAGCTCGATTGTTCGGTCGGGGCTGTTGGTTTGTCGCCGCGGACCAGGGACCATTTGAGGAGTGGCGGAGTGACCATGGTGGTGATCATCACCATCACCACGATGGCCGAGTTGGTATCGGGGGTGATGACGGCTTCGCGAACCAATTCGCCATTCTTTTCAACGGTAACGAACAAGGCTGCTCCCACGCCGGCGAAGATCAAACCGACTTCCCCACGTGGAATCATGCCCAGTCCGACGGCCATTTTGTTGAGCCCTTTCTCCACCACGCCCAAGGAACAGACCTGTTTCCCGAGAATGGCCATCACGGTCAGGGCACTGGCGAGCAACCAGACAGACGGTTTCGAGAAGCTAGCCAAGTCGACTTGCGAACCCGTGTAGACGAAGAAAATTGGCACGAGAAGAGCCGTGAGTGGAGCCAAAGCTTCTTCGAGTTCGTGCTCGCCTTTGGCATTGAGTTCCCGATACTGTGCACGTTCCAAGATCAAGCCGGCGGCGAATGCACCGACAATCGGTTCCAGTCCAACCAACGCTGCCAAGTACGCGAAGCCGAAGCAGATCACCAGGGAAACCGCAACCAACATGCCGTGTCCACGGAGGTAACTCGACGCCTTGAACAACGGACGTGTGACCATCATGGCTCCTAGCACGACGGCCGTGACCAGGAAACCGCAGGCTTTGGCGATCACGATCAGCACATCGGTGGCTCCGAATTCGCCTCCCGATGCAGCGGCACCTTGCGACGAAATGATGCCGACGACCACGGTTAGAATCACCAAACCAAGCACGTCGTCGATGACGGCCGCACCCAGAATGATTTGTGATTCCCGTTGTTTGCTGCGTCCGAGATCCTTCAACACCCGTGCGGTAATCCCCACACTTGTGGCACACAGCGTTGCACCGAGGAACATGTGAACATAGTACGGTTCGTTGGGAAGCAAGATGGCTCCCACGCCCCAACCGAGCAACAACGGAGCGGCGACGCCCAACACTGCGACCAGCAGCGACGAAACACCGACCGACATCATTTCGCGAACAGTCGATTCCAAACCGACTTCAAACAATAGCAGAATCACGCCGATCTGTGAGAGGATCTTCAGAATCGCAGCCGGATGGTAGAACACGTCGTCATGGGAGTAGTTCGGCGGGATGTTATCAGGGTCGAACTCCGGGACGTGGAACAGGACTTCCAGAACGGGCGAACCGGTGAGGAACAGGAAATTCCCGAGCAAAATCCCGACGGACAACTCCCCGAGAACGGCTGGCATGCCGAAACGCTCAAAAAGATCGCCCCCGAGTTTCGCCAGAACGAGAATCATCACGATTCCCAATAGGACTGGCGTGACGGGGTTTGTGTGCCCGTGTTCCTCGTGTTCTTCATGATGCTCTTCGGCGGCTTCGGAACCTTCGACTTCCGCAGCAAAGACAGAGGCAGATTGCCAAGGGGCATCGGTGAACAGGCCGTTGTCGTAAGCCAACGACAGGCCAAACATCAACATCAGCCAGAAGCAAATGGATCGCATGCCGCCAAGCAGGTCGATCAAAGAGACGCGGCGACGAACCGGACAATGAGTCAAGGCGGGATCACGGGGCAACGAAGGAGACAAGTGACAGCCCTCCCTGGGCAGAACAATTAAGAAAAATTGCCAAGCGGAACCGTGCCGGAACCGGCGGTACTATAGTGATTTCCGCAGACCAGGCAAATGACAGACCGGGAGGGAATCGTCGGATCAGTCAAAATCAATCCGAGATAATTCCCCCAGAGTGACCACATTTCTCGAGTTAAAGTGATCAAGAACTAGGTAAGATGAACAAAATATAATCGAAACCATCGCAGTGTTTATATTGCCCCAGGAGATTGGCCATGGCGTCTTTTTGGACCACGTTGCACAGTCAATGGACGAACCGCCCACAGCAGCGAAGCAAACGCCGCGGTTTGGCAAGGACGATCGAGACGTGTGAAGAACGGCTCGTGCTGTCGGGCGCACCGTTGACGACGGTTGTGGATTCCCCGTTGGCACCGCCAGCGATCAACGGTTTTGAACAGAGTGCGTTCGGCGATTTCGATGGCGACGGACAAGACGACGACATCTTCGCCTGGAACAGCGTGAGCGGGGCGAATCGGTTTGTGATTCGCAGTGGCAATAACTTCGTCTTCACCACCAATGCGATCGCACCGGGAGCCATCAACGGACGCGACTTCGTGCACGTGGTTGCGGGATCGTATGACGGCAACGGCACGACGGATTTGTTCTTCTGGAATCCGGCGAGCGGTCGAAATCGGTTGGCTCACATCAACACCACCGCGAACCTTGTCAATGCGAATGTCGAAACGGAAGTCGTGCCCACGGGAGCGATTAACGGCAACGATTTCCAGAATATCACATCCGGTGAATTCAATGATGGTGGAAGCGAGGAAATCTTCTTCTGGAATCAGGTCACCGGACGCAACCGATTTGCAGTGTTCAATGTGGTTACGACCGGTCAGGACACAGACTTGGGGCGAATCGAAACCAACTTCCTGGATCCTCGGGGCATCAATGGCAACGACTTCCGATTGGTTCGGGCGGGCAACTTCTCGCCAGACGGTCCCGATTCGTTCTTCGATAACGACGAGCTTGTCTTTGTCAATCTGACCACCGGTGATGTGCGAGTGTTCGAGGTGGAAACGGTTCCCGGGCCGAGCGGACCGATCGTCAAGAAAACACCCACCGACGATGCTGTCAATCCGGCGGCGTTCAACGGCGATTTGTTCCAGCATGTTGTGGTCGGCGATTACAATGACGATGGTTTCGAAGACATCTTCCTGTGGAACCAATTCACCGGTCAGAACCGGATCGGCTTTGCGGATCCGAATGCGGACACGCCGTCATTGAACATTGATTCTGACTGTGTCCCACGAGGTGCGGTCAATGGAAACGCCTATTCCAGCGTGGTGACGATCGAAGAAACCGGGGGCGATAGCTTGTTCTTCGTGTCCCTCAATACCGGCTTGAATCGGCTTTTGAGTTCGTAACCTCGTGGCAGGAACACGGGAACTGAACTACCACTCTCGTCCGATTCGCCAGCGGTAATTGAGAACGCGACGGCCATCGAGTTGTTCGGCTCGGATCCAAAATTCCTTGCCGAAGTAACGATTGGCATTCGGGATGGTGAACAGTTTTGTTCCCGTGCCTTGTCCGAGTTTCGTCATCAAAACCCGTTCGCGTTTCATGCCGGGAACGAACAAGCTGCACTCGAAATCGAGTTCGGCTTCCGGCTTGATGTTGTTGATTAATTCCAGTTCGACCTCCAACGTACCGTTCGCCAGTTTTCGATCGGTCACGCGAATTTCGATGTCCCCTAAACCGATGGTATACGGTCGGTAAACGCGGAATTGATATAGTCGATCGGCTTCCAATTCGAAGTCCAAGGCGGTCCACTGGGGACCCAATGTGACGAGCAACGGCAGGGTGACGAGCATCGATTTGCGGAAGCTTTCCCCTGCACCAAGTTGAAACGGGATCGTCCCGGGTTCGATTTCCCATTCGGACGGCCCGCTGACTGTGACCGTGCCACGCACTCCTTGCGGGAACGGATTTCGTCCGATGATGGCGTCCTCGTGGATTCCGGTTTCGCTCGGCAATCGACCTTTCGCGAACTGAATCGCCAACCGCCATTTGGTGATCGGTGCCGAACAACCGCGAACGATCAACGGCATCGGACCGATCGCGAGTTGTTGCCGATTGCTTTGCGGGTCCGACGGAATGTCCTTCGGTTCGCCCCAGACCGTCGTTGCGACGACTTGTGACGGATCACCGAGATAAAACTCCTCGATGACCGGTTCTTCATTCCAAATGACGCAAACCACATCACCCTGCGGATGTTCAAAGACGTGGTTTTTGCTGCCATAGGGCATTTGCAGCGAACCTAAATATGTGGCACCCTGCAACGCAATTGCGGCGGTTCGCCAGGGAAGGAACAGTTGCGTCGGCGAGCCGTCCGGAGTCAGCAACCCATCGGATTCGTCCACCGTCTCGCCGAAGAAAATGCGATCGGCTCCTGCAATTTTGGCGGCGACCATTTGCCGAACCAAGTCTGCGGCACGTTCGTCGATCGTTGCCGACGACGCTGACAATGGTCGCAAGGTGAGCCAACGCGGGTTTCGTGTGGATCGGGATTGCTCCGCCCAGTCCAACGCGGGTTGATTGTCCGGTTGTCCGCGTTGCGATCGTTCCAGGTTCCCCAACGCGAAGAACACCCCAGGCAGTTGCGTGCTCGGGGGTGGAGTAACCGCATCCCAGGGAATTCCAATTTGCACACCACCACTGAGTTCCCGGAACTGCTTGCGAACCGTATTGGTTGTTTCCGTCAGGTTCGAAAGCCCTTGGAAGCTGGTATCGCGGTCGGTTCCAAGTTGCCAATTCCGAATGATCGTGGAATATCGAGCGGCCACCGGTTCGAGATACGGCCACCAGACACTCGGTTTGAGACGGAATAGGTCGCTGACGCCGGCCCAATTTCCGTCGAACTTGCGGGCCAAATCCGGTGGTGGATCGCTCAAAATTCCGACAGGTGTGATCCGATTGGCGTTTAAGTCGGTGAGAAAATTGGTCAGCTTGGCATTTCCACGAGCACCGCCGCTGTACGCCATCGACCACAACGGCACCTTGAGCCAATGGATTCCGCCTTGCTTGGCCAGGAACAAAATGTCATTCATTCGCTGCTCGGGAATGGCCTCCGCGAGCGACCAACCAAACTCGGTTTGCGGACTCGGTTCGGCCCAATCGAGCACCAGCAACACCGTCTCGAAATCCGCCAGCGGCGTTTGATTCGATTTCAGCACGGCCCGAATCCGGTAATAGCCGTAGTCGGGTGGGTCGATCGTCCACGTGTGATCCGGCAACCAATCCGATGTTTCCACGTCGTCGGGCGGATCGGTTGGCAATTCGATCTGATGGGAACGCAGCACCTGGCCACTACGATCCATCAGAGACAGATCCAGGGTGTATTCCGCCGGCTGTTTGAGCCAAGCGAAGGGCATCAACGAGAGTCCCGCGATGTTCGGAATGATTCGCGATGGAAGTTCATCCAATCCGCTGATGGATGTCGTCAACCGGACGGGACGGTCGCGACCGACCAGGTGGGTCAGGGCGTCGTCGCGAAATGTCAATCGGGGTCTTTGGACGAGCGACAAATCGTCGAACCACGCTTTGCCGCCGAGATCGACTTGCTGACTCGTTACCAAATGACATCCAAAGACGACAAACCGCACATCTTCGTTTGGTTCGAGCGGCCCCAACTGAATCGGCACCCAATCGGCGTGCGTGCCGGAAACCGCCGGTCCTAGCCAGCGTTGCACCCGCTGGCGTTTGTGGTTGAGAAACGAAACCGAAATCAACGCCGCATCGTTCTTCAGTTGTTCCGTGCGGATGAATCCGTTGAAAACGTAGGTGTGGCGGGCATCGATCTTTTGCGGCGGGGAATAAAGAATCGCCCGGCCACCGTTCGATTCAATGCACAAGCTCCGCGTGCCTTCGACAGCGGGCGACTTGGGGTCAATCTCGATCGGCACATAGTGAGGAAATTCGGGACCGCGTCGTCGGGTCCAGTCGTCGGGTAAATCGTCGTAGTCCAAGTCTTCGTTGGCTTCGAACGAGTAACTGACAACTCGATTCAACGACGGCGCATCGGCAACCGACTCGGCGGTTGTGGTCGCCAAAATCCCCGCCAGAATGAGCCAACACCGCCACGCCATACACGTCACTCAAGCAAAAAACCATTCAAGTCGCATCACATTCGCCGACGGAAACCCTTCATTGAGAGATCGACCAAGCAGGTCGGACTCGTTCAGGTTTGACCGGTCGGTCACTGTTGTGCGGATTGAATGGTTCAGGTGCGTTTTGCGGATCGCAAGTGGTCCGCTCGGTTTAGAAAGCCCAACCGGCTCCGAAGGTGGCACCGAGGAAACCGAGATCGCCGTTCGGGAGTGAATCGATCCACGATTGTCCCTCAAGCCCGGCTCGTGCGAAGAACGTGCTTCCACCGAAACATTCACACGGTTGCGACCACTCGACACCCGTTTGCAGTTCCACGACCGGCACAATACGGTCGTAGCTGTTGTGTCGGAAGGAGTACGCTCCGATGACGTCTTGCCCGGTGGAGTTTTCCTGCGATTCGCCATACAGAAGCGAGAACCGGCCGGATGCGAAGATGGCCCAGTTGGTGGTCCACAAGCGTTTGCGTCCGAGCAGCGAGACTGTCGGGCCGACGCCGCGGAAGTTGTAGTCTCGAATCGAAGACGATATCGGTGCCCCAGCCGCCGTGAATGCAGCGGTCGTCAGGTCTTCGTCGAGTTCAGCGAACCGAACCCCAACCGAAGCCGTAAATGCGTGGCGAGCGTTGTCACGATGGAAGGTGCCTTCCACATCGAACACGTCCAGACCCAAGTTTTGTCGTGCGACATATCGTTGACCGGGACCGGCCGTCACGAGTGCACCACGGTTGACGTATTGGTTGGTTAACAATTGATTCGGGCTCGCCACGGCTGATTCGTCCGCGTCTTCGCCGAACTCCCAATACCGCACCCGACCACCGAACCCGTCGCTGCCGGAATAACCCAGCGTGTAACGGGTGCTGTATTCCAAGCTCCAGTCGAAGTCGATCAAGCGATCGTCACGTGGGTTGCCGATGGCTTCGGCGTTCACGGCACTGTTGGAACTGAAGTACGGTTTGACGATGACGGCTTCATATCCGAAGTAATATCCGCCGAACACCAAGCCGTTTCCGGCGAGCGGACTCCCCGGTGGTGGCGGTCCTGGTAGGAAGGGGTCAACCGACGGTTGAATCACAGTCGACGGCGGCAATGCCGGTCCACCGAACGAGGGTCCTCCAAAATTCGGTTCGGCCAGGACTGGTCCGCTGGTTGCGGGTGGTCCGAATGTCTCGGGAGCGCTCAGCACCGGACCGGATTGAAACGTCGGCGTGGTGCCGTCGCCTTGGATTACGATCGGAGCTTGAAACCCTGGACTTTGCCCCCGGAACACGGTGACAACCTGGGTATCGGCATGTGACGTCGTCTGGGGAGCGTCACCGGCTGGCGGTGCAGTCAGCAGCCCCATAAGGCAGAGAATGGACGCATTCACGGCTGGTCCTACCCTTGCGAGAATTGA
This sequence comes from Thalassoroseus pseudoceratinae, assembly GCF_011634775.1. Classification (NCBI taxonomy): domain Bacteria; kingdom Pseudomonadati; phylum Planctomycetota; class Planctomycetia; order Planctomycetales; family Planctomycetaceae; genus Thalassoroseus; species Thalassoroseus pseudoceratinae. The sequence goes on along the minus strand of NZ_JAALXT010000006.1, from coordinate 536,935 downwards.
GAGATTGTGAGTTGTTGAGAGATTTTGACCGCCCACGCTCACAAACCAAGATGCATCACGCCCCGGCAAACGGCGGAGGCTGAAACGTCAATCTGTGATTATGGTTGGTTGAGTTCGACAGCTGTGAGTAACAGCAGAGAGATGTCGGGCCGGGATTTTGCACAACTTCCGAAATGAGTCAACACCAACTCTTGAGTGAAGTTTTCGGTTTCCCGATTTTTTCCGAGATTCGCCTTCGGTGATTTCGGCGTTTCTGTGTGACTGCGAGAGGATTTGATGAAGGATCGCGCGCGATCAATCGCTGCAAGAAAGTAAGGTGCATCGCGACGCACCAATATTCGAGGCGGAACTGTGGTGCGTTACGACGCACCCCACGACACACGGGGTGGCCCGGAAAGATTTCTTTCTGGGCTGCGGAGCAGCAAGAGGTTGTTTGATGGGGTGATTCTGTTCACAATCGTGGGATGAGTGATTCTCGTCGGATTGTCGATGACCAGTTGTATTGTCACTTCGTGACGTTTTCGTGTCATCGCAGACGGGCGCTGCTTGATGAAGATCATGCTAAAAGGATTTTGCTCGGACACTTGAATGCCCAACTGAATCGGCAATCTGCCAAATGTGTGGGCTTTGTCGTGATGCCTGATCACGTCCATGTCATCATCTGGTTTCCAAAAACAGGCCAGTTGAGTCGATTCATGCAGAGTTGGAAAAGACTTTCGAGTTACGCAATTCGAAACTGGTATCGGGATGAGCAGGCAGCTTACTTTGAGAACATCGACTTGGGAGACCGATTCTGGACCCCGAAGTATTACGCTTTCGAAATCTACTCGCGTGACAAACTGGAAGAAAAGCTAGTCTACTTGCATATGAACCCAGTGCGGGCGGGCTTTGTCGAAAAGTGTGTGGACTGGCGGTGGAGTTCCGCCAAATGGTAAGAGGAAGGGAAATCCGTGGGAGTTCCCATCAGTTGGGTCGACTGACGCGCGACCTCTTGATCACTTCGTGATCCCAGTTTGCAAGCAAACTGGGCCACCCTGCGGCAGTTGCTGATTGACTTCGTGATAGTTGTGAAGCGCAATCGCAAATTGCTTGAGTTGATTCTTACACTCGGTTCGCCGAGCGGCTTCGCGAGCCGACTGCACTGCCGGCACAACGAGCGCAACGAGAATCGCAATCACGCCGAGCACGACCAAAGTTTCCAGTCGGCTTAACCCGGCATTGCGATCGTTGGACGAATGATTCATGACAACTACCGAAACGGTGTGCCACGGCCCTGTGAGCCGTGCTTCACAGGGAGAGCGTCTTGGTCAATCGCACTGGCGCGACGCCAGTGGCACACGAAGCGACCACCCTACGAATCACTGCAAATCATTTCAACTTGGATTGGAGTGCGGTCAATTCTGGTTTGAGATCCTGAAGTGATGGATCATTGGCAAGTTCTTTCAATCGAACCAAGGTTTCCTGTCGATTTGCGGAACTCAATCGCGGCAGAATTTCGGGGAGTGTTTCGCTGAGATAATCGATCATGCGACGGCGATCTTCAACCGCATAGACCGAGGTTTCAGTCAGCGATAGAAGACTTCCGGCGACAACGGTCGCCAATCCGGACCGCATCTGTTCCAATCCCTGCATTCTGACTCCGTAATCCGGATCATTGGCATCGAGCGTTGGTACAAATTCGTCGACAAGCTCGCTAATGACAACAACCGTGCGCAACTGAAATCCAGCGAATTCCACAAACTCGCTTCCCTCGACGTAGCCCTGATTGTGCGCGGTCAGATACAGCTTCGTGATTTGGCCAATGGCTTGCAGCAAAGCAAAGGCATCATTGATTCGCTGTGGCAGTGGAAGCGAAGCATTATGATGGAACTCCAAGTTCTCGGCGGAGACGAGCTTGGCGAAAACTTCTCCCGATTTATCGTTCTGAAATTTCGGTAAAGCCTGCGGATTGGTTTGATAAATTGAACTCAGAACGTTTGCTGCGCGTGCAAGGTCATTGCCAGTCCAGGTTCGTTCTGGCGACGGCATCCCGGCGTCTATGTACTCCGCCGTCGTACGGGAACGATCTTCCGAGAGCAGAGCTTGACTTGGTATTTCGGACTCTACTGAACCATTTTCGGATGTATCGCTTTCCAGCAGTTCCTCAGACGGAGTCGAACCGTTGTTGCATCCGAATGTGATTGCCAAGGTCAGGAGCGTCAAACTCCAATTTCGAATAGCGCGAAAATGCATCGAATTTGGCTTTCTCTCAATGCCCGAAAAGGCTTCCGTTGAAACTTGGCCGGTTATTCATTCTACCGTCATCGGCAATCTTGAAACACGGTGCTCGTTTGGATGCCGCTGGCCATTCGCCATTTGAGCATGACTTCGGTGAGTTCTTGTCTTTTCACTTGATGGGCGGGGCTGTCCCAGAGGTTTTGGATTTCGTCGGGGTCGGTTTCCAGGTCGAAGAGTTGGCCGTCGGGGTGGTCGACGAAGTTGACGAGTTTCCAACGCTCGCTCCGCACCATCGACATGAACGCCGTCCCGGTGAGGATGCCGTCGCGGGCGTGTTCGGCGAAGACGTATTCCCGCGGCGTCCACGATTTGTCTTCGAGCGCCGGCAGCAGCGATTTCGCTTCCATCGTCGGTGACGGAGTCAGACCGGCTAACTCCAAAATTGCCGGGCCGATGTCCATTTGTTGGCACAAGCCGTCGATCTTTTTCCCGGCGGCAAAACGGTTCGGTGACCACACGACGAGTGGCATCCGCATGATTGTGTCGTACATCGTCCATTTCTGACTGTGCCCGTGATCGGTCAGACAGTCGCCATGATCGGATGTGAAAATCACCACCGAATTTTCCAAGTAGCCTTTCGATTCCAACGCGTCCATGATCTGCCCGACTTGCGTGTCGATCAGTTCCACATTCGCCAGGTAATACGCCCGTTGACGATGTCGGTCTTCGCGGGAGGGGTTGAGTTGATGCACGACGGAATCGTGATCGACTTCCGTGTTGTGTTCCCGCAGCTCTTTGAACGCCGCCGGTTGCCCCGCGAGTTCCTCGTCGGTGACGTCCATCAACGGCAAGTCTCTCGCCATGTATTTCTCGGCGAGTTCCGGCGTGGGGTCATACGGCGGATGCGGGCCGGGGAAACCGATCTCCAGAAACAACGGCCGATCGTCTTTGGGTTTCGTGCGAATCCACCACGATGCGAAATCACCGACGAAGTTATCCGGTTGCATATCGGGATCGAGTTCCCAATCAAACGCCCCCAGACAATCACGGTAATCGGGCCGTTGCCGATAGAGTTCGCGTTGCTGCTTGACCAATCCGCGAGCGCGGAGGGCTTTGTCCCACTCGTCGAAGTACCAGCGTTCCTCCAGATAACGGTCTTTGTTCTCGACGACGTACCGTTCATCGAATCCAAGCGGTGTGTCATACGGATACGTGTGCATCTTGCCGACGTTCACCGTGCGATAGCCGCTTGCTTGCAGGTCTTCAATCCACGAATGCCGCCACCGGTCGGCGTTCTTGAGGATACCGGTCGTGTGCGGGTAGTAGCCGGTGAACAGACTGGCTCGCGACGGGGCACACGACGGGGCACTGATGTGGCAATTCGTGAACGTGGTGCCTTCGTTGACCAAGCGGTCGATATTCGGCGTATCGACGTAGTCCGCTCCGAGCGAGCGAATGGTATCAAATCGTTGTTGGTCGGTGATGATAAAGATGATGTTCGGTCGGTGATCCGTCATGGCGAAATGTCCCGTCGAGATGAATTCGATGACTCATGACGATAGCGTTGATCGATTGCGTCAACAACCGTCGGGCGGCAACTCGGAACTCAGGCTAGACCTGGGATACTCACCACTCTTTTGCACTTTGATGGTCGCTTCCCTATAACAACACGTTCTGCGTTTGACCCATCGAGGAATGGAACCGATGACCGACACTTCCCAAGCTGCCCAAAATCCCCTGTTGGCTACTTCCGGATTGCCGAAGTATGACCAGATTGAGCCATCGCACATCGCTCCCGCGGCGGATCTTGTCCTGTCGGAAGCGGAGACGCGGTTGGGTGAGATTGAAAAGAATCTTCTGCCGACATGGGAAGGGTGCATCGAACCGCTGGATGCGAACAGCATTCGGTTTCAGTGGGCCCAAAGTCCGCTGGGGCATTTGCTCGGTGTGAAGAATTCGCCGGAACTTCGCGACGCCTGGGAAGCCGTTCGGCCGCGGTATGTCGAATACGGACTTCGACTCGGACAAAGCCAACCGGTTTACGAAGCGTTGCAAGCCATCCGCGATGGCGAGGAGTGGCACCAGCTCGACGGACCACAGCAACGAATTGTCGAGAGTGAATTGCGGGGCATGAAACTTTCCGGCATTGGCCTGGACGGTGCGAAACGCGAGCGGTTCAACGAAATCGCGAATGAGCTTTCTAAGTTGGCGACAGATTTTTCCAATCATGTTCTGGATTCCACAAAAGCATTCGCGCTGGTGTTAACACACCCCGAAGACGTGGAAGGCATGCCCGCCAGCGCTCTTGAAGCCGCCGCCGATTCGTTCAACAAGACGAAAGAAGACGCCCAAGCCGAGGCCACCGCCGAAGCTGGTCCATGGCGGTTCACGTTGGACATCCCCAGTTACATGCCCTTCATGAAGCATGCCCCGAAAAGCCAACTTCGCGAGCGGATGTACCGCGCTTTCATGACGCGAGCCTCCGAAGGTGACACCGACAACACACCACTGATCGACCAAATTCTGAAACTCCGTCGCGAACAAGCCGAACTGCTGGGTTTCAAGACGTATGCGGAAGTCAGCCTGTCCCGCAAGATGGCTCCCAGTGTCAGCGATGTGGAGCAGATGTTTGAAACGCTTTGCACCGCGTCCTACGAGCATGGCAAGAAAGAACTTGAGGAAGTTCGCGAGATCGCCAAGAAGAACGGGGTGAAAGACGAACTCAATCTCTGGGATATCCCGTATTGGTCCGAACGGCTTCGCGAGCAAAAATTCCAATTCACCGATGAGGAACTCCGGCCGTACTTCTCGCTCGAACGCGTGTTGGACGGGCTGTTTGAACTCTGTCACGACCTGTTCGGCATCACCGTGAAACCCGCTGACGGCGAAGCGCCGGTGTGGCATTCCGACGTGCGGTTCTTCCACATCAACAACGAAGACGGCGAACATATTGCGTCGTTCTATCTCGATCCGTATTCCCGCCCGGAGAACAAGCAGGGCGGGGCGTGGATGGATGTGTGTCTTGGTCGCCGTCGCGATCCCGTCACTGGCGAATTGCAACTTCCGGTCGCGCATCTCGTGTGCAACTCGACGCCGCCGGTCGGAGAGAAACCGAGCTTGATGACTTTCCGGGAAGTGGAAACGCTGTTCCACGAGTTCGGTCACGGTTTGCAGCACATGATGACCACCGTCGATTACAGCGACGCTGCCGGCATCAATGGGGTCGAGTGGGACGCGGTCGAATTGCCGAGCCAGTTCATGGAAAACTGGTGTTATCACAAACCGACACTCCTCGGCATGACGAAGCACTGGCAAACCGGTGAACCGTTGCCGGAGGAATTGTTCGAGAAGATTTGCCAAGCCCGCACGTTCCAAGCCGGTTTGTTCATGCTGCGGCAACTCAATCTCGGCATGACCGACATGCAGTTGCATCACCAGTACGACCCGAACAGCGACGAAACTGTGTTCGATGTGCAACACCGCGTCGCCGAAAAAACTTCGCTCATTCCACCACTGCCGGAAGATCGGTTCTTGTGTGCCTTCCAGCACATTTTCGCCGGTGGATACGCAGCCGGTTATTACAGCTACAAATGGGCGGAAGTCCTCAGTGCCGATGCCTTCAGTGCCTTCGAGGAAGCCGGTCTGGATAACGACGCCGCCATTCGTGAAACCGGTCGTCGCTTCCGAGACACCGTCCTTTCCAAAGGCGGCGGACAGCATCCGATGGACATCTTCAAAGAATTCCGCGGCCGCGAACCCAGCCCCGAACCGCTGCTGCGTCACAACGGCTTGGTTTAGCAGATCGAATCATAGCCGTGGCACCCGAGTCGAATTCAATAGGGCTCGTTGAGATGACGACATACACCGACATTGCCAAGATGATCGACCACGCTCTACTCAAGCCGTCATTGACGGCAGACGAGATGGAAGCGGGGATCGATTTGGCGTTGAAATACGATGTCGCCAGCGTCTGCATTCTGCCGTACTATCTGAAACGGTGTGCCGAGCGGTTGGCGGGGAGCACGGTGAAGGCATCGACCGTCATCGGTTTCCCGCTTGGTGGTCACACGACATCGGTGAAGGTGGCCGAAGCGGAACGAGCGATCAACGATGGTTGCGAAGAGTTGGACATGGTCGTCAACATCTCACAAGTCCTCAGTGGACGCTGGGATGACGTCCAAACCGAAATTCAAACCATCGTCGATCTCACTCACGCCGCCAATCAAAAAGTGAAAGTTATCTTCGAAAACTGTTACCTCGAAGACGACGACAAAATTCGACTTTGCGAAATTTGCAGCGAAGCGGGTGCGGATTGGGTCAAGACCTCGACCGGCTTTGGCAGTGGCGGGGCGACGGCGGACGACTTGAAACTCATGCGTCAACACGCCGCCGATCACGTGCAAGTCAAAGCTTCCGGCGGGATTCGCGATCTCGAAACCGTCCTCACCTTCCGCGAACTCGGCGTCACCCGTTGTGGAGCGAGTGGCACGAAAGCCATTCTAGACGAATGCCGCCAACGGTTTGGATCATGACACCCTTCCAAGAGTATGCCCACACTCGTTGGTTGCATGATTTCCCTCACTGGTCAGATCTTCGCGAAGATCTGAGCCCAAACGGTGAACCAGTCGATCCAAGCGAAGATTCTATTTTCGAAGTTCGCTACATCATTCCTTCGCCTGCGAATATAAACAATTGGTTGTATGTTGTTTTTACGGCGGACGACATCATTGTGAAATTTGCAGTTCCCGGGTCACACGAGCACTACGATCCCGGCCTATATGGATCACAGGATGGAAAGATTACAGAATCAGAACGATGGAACGATGCGTATACTGATGCAATGAACGAGTACATACGGCCCGTGACAAATGACGAACTTTTTATTGTTTCTTACGGTTGTGAATCAGTGCTAGTGAGTGACGTAAAAGTGTTTCTCGAACGGAATGGTATTTCGAAGTGCCAATATGAATCTTGGTCAAAACCACCTGTTGATCTCAATCTTGCAAACAAGCATTAATCGAGCTACCCCTTCAGAAACTCCGCGAAGGCTTTGTCGTTAACTTGGGCTTTCGTGCGAAAATAGATTTTCACGCTGTCGTGCCCGCGTGATCCGGTGATGATTTCGCGGTCGTGACCGAGTTCCACGACTTGGCCCAGTGTGACTGAGCCACTCGGAAAATAGATTTCTACATCGACGGCTTTCGGACGTTTCGTGTGGATTCGCACCCACGGCTGGCCGTCGCGACGGTAGTTGACGAGCATCTTGGTGGACCAATCCGGCTCGGCGTCGGGAGCGACTTTTTCGATGACATTGAAAAGTTCTTCCACGACTTCCGCTTTCCACATCACCTTGCCTTTGAGCATGCCCTTCCGCATCGTATGCCATCGCCGCCCGAGCACTTTCCACGGGGAAATCTCGTCCGGGCTGACTTTCTCGACCTCGGCGACGGTGAAGTATGCGTCGCACGCTTCGTCAAAGAACTCGCGAAACTCCGGCGTGTCGACTTCCTTCAGCCAGTGCACCGCTAACTGAATCTCCTGCCAAGGGCCTTTGAGATTCTTCACCTTCACACGTGGTTCCCGACCGTAGATCGGAAGTTCTTCAATGTCGTCCAATGGGGCGAGTTGCAACTTTTCTTGCAATTCAACTTGGCTGAACCGTCGCTTCTTGACACGGAATTTCAGCTTCACCAACCACTCCTCACCCGTCAACGCATGCAGAAACCACCCGCCTTGTTTCTCTTGGCCTTGGACCTCAACAATGCTGCGATGATTCCAGTTGATCGGTGCAAACCGCTCATCGGCTTCCAGCATGTCGGCCACGGTCGCCAACGCTGCCCCATCCCAGCGACACGGCGTGCCATTGTGACCGATTCGGTCTTGCGTATGCCATTGCCGCCCGTTGGTTTCCCAGGGCATCTTCGTGGATTGGCCGACGGCTTTGATATCCAAATCGCCATCGCGTTTCTTGCGGGCTTTCTTGGCGTTGAACACTTCGCGGTCGGCTCGTTTCCCGGTGGCCAGGATCGATTGCAATACGGTCCCTGTGTGTGAGGGATGCATCGAATTGCCCTTCGATGCACTGACGCGTTCCGCATAATCCGCGATATCTTCCGGCGTGCCTTGAGCGACGATAAACCCGCCGCCACGCCCAGCTTCCGGTCCAAGATCGACAATCCAATCCGCCGTTTTGATCACATCCAAATTATGCTCGATCACCACCACCGTATTGCCGAGTTCCACAAGGCTGTTCAATACCTTCAGCAGCTTCGCGATGTCATCGAAGTGCAAGCCGGTCGTTGGTTCATCGAGCACATACAGCGTGCGACCCGTGTTCGGGCGAGCCAACTCGGAGGCCAACTTCACCCGCTGAGCTTCCCCGCCGGAAAGCGTCGGAGCGGGTTGACCCAACGTCAGATAATCCAATCCGATCGCACACAACGTTTCCAGAAAACCGCGAATCTTGGGGATGTTCTCGAACACATCCCGAGCCTTGCTGATCGGCATTTCCAGCACGTCGGCAATTGTGTGGCCCCGATACGTGACCGCCAGCGTTTCCTGGTTGTAGCGTTTGCCTCGGCAAGTTTCGCATTCGACCCACACATCGGGAAGGAAATGCATTTCGATGCACTTTTGCCCGTTGCCTTCGCAGTCCTCGCAGCGTCCGCCTTTGCGATTGAAACTAAACCGGGCCGGCCGATATCCACGGACCTTCGCCTCGGGAAGTTGAGCGAACAAATTCCGAATCGGTTCGAAAACGCCGGTGTAAGTTGCTGGGTTCGATGCCGGTGTGTTCCCGAGCGGTTGCTGATCGACTGTGATGATCTTGTTGACCGCCTCCACGCCGCGAAGCTCGTTGAATGGAGCGGGTTGCGAGTTGGACCGATGCAGCAACCGGGAAAGTGCCTTGGCAAGCGTATCCTCGATCAACGTACTTTTGCCGGAACCGGACACCCCAGTCACGCAGGTGAACGTGCCCAAGGGAATCCGCAGATCGACGTTTCGCAAATTGTGATGCCGCGCTCCGAGGACCTCCAACCACCCGCCGCCCGGCGTTTCCTCGGTGTCCGTCGTCATGCGTCGGGTGCTGGGAATCGGAATGACTTTTTTGTCCGAAAGGTATTCTCCGGTCAACGTTTTGCGTTTCGCGATCTGTTTCGGCGTGCCCTCGCCAGTCACGCTTCCACCGTATCGACCGGCACCGGGGCCGAAATCGTAAAGCCGATCCGCAGCGTCGAGAACTTCACGATCATGTTCGACCAGCACCAACGTATTCCCCAGATCACGCAACTTCTGGAGGGCTCCGAGCAAACGTCCATTGTCTCGCGGGTGCAGTCCAATCGTTGGTTCATCTAGCACATACAGCACCCCCGTGAGTGCGCGACCAATTTGACCGGCCAACCGAATCCGTTGGGCCTCCCCACCCGAAAGTGTAGGCAGCGGTCGGGAAAGCGTGAGGTAATCCAAACCGACTTCGACCAGGAACGACAACCGACTGGTCGCTTCCGCCATCAAGTCTCCCGCGATCTTCTTTTCGGACTTGGAGAACTTTAACGACTCCAAGAAGTGCAATGCCTCGTCCAATGGTAAATCGCAGAGTTGTTGCAGCGTCTTGCCATTCAACCGCACGGCGGCGGCATCATCGCGGAGTCGGCTACCGTCACACGCCATGCAGGGAACTTCGCCGGTCATGTCGTGCAACATGGCCCGGTAGACGTACGAAACCCGCGATGCTTCTTCGATCGCCGGGTACAGCCCTTTGTACTGAAAGCGGAATGCAGGGCCGACGGTTTTCGAGTCCTTGAAAGAGAACCAACGGTCACCGCTGCCGTGCAACACAACCCGTTGATGCGACGGATCAAGCTGATTGAACGCGACATCCAGCGGAATCCCAAGTTCACCGGCCATTCCTTCCAACATGGCGGCGAACAGTTCACTCGTAGCCGGGTCGGGCCAAGCCGCGATGGCGGCTTCTTGGAGGGTCGCATGCGGATCAGAAATCAACGCCGCCAAGTTCGTCCCCTGTTGCGTGCCCAACCCCTCACAAGTCGGACACCAACCAAGATAACTATTGAAACTGAAATCATGCGGGGTGAGTTCCTCGAAACTTCGTCCACACGCACCGCATGCATACTGCAGACTAAACCGCTCGACAGTCCACTCCGGCTCCGGACGGTCTGCGTCGATCGTCGCCACGCGGATCGTTCCGAGCCCCATCTCGAATGCCGATTCCACGCTGTCCGCCACTCGGCCGCGTTTCTTGGAATCAATCGTGACGCGGTCCATGACCACATCAACTTCGTGCTTGCGTCGGCGATCCATCGCGGGAACGTCGTCGAGTTGATACGTCTCGCCGTTGATGCGAACCCGCCGCAGACCTTGGGCCTGCAATCGTTCCCATAATGCCTCGTACTTCTGCCCCACGCGAACTTCCTGCGGAGCCAGAATCAGCATCTTCGTCCCCGCCGGTGCCTGCATCAATTTGTCGATGACTTGATCGGTCGTCTGTGTTTCGATGGGAATTTGACAAGCCGGACAGTACGGGATTCCCAATCGGGCATAGAGAATGCGGAGATAGTCATAAATTTCTGTGACCGTTCCCACGGTCGATCGCGGCGTGTGCCCGGTGGTTTTTTGTTCGATTGCGATCGCCGGTGACAGCCCGTGAATGTGTTCAACCCGTGGCTTCGGCATTTGACCGAGAAACTGCCGAGCATAAGCCGAAAGGCTTTCGACATACCGTCGTTGTCCTTCCGCATAAAGTGTGTCCATCGCGAGCGAACTTTTGCCGCTACCACTTGGTCCGCAGAAGACGCTCATTTTGTCCCGCGGAATCGTGAGGTCGATATCTTGCAAGTTGTGTTGGGCAGCACCACGGACCACAATTTCCCGCGACGATCGTCCATCCGTCGATCCGTTGCTTCGCGCAGTGGATTGCCAACGGGAGGTGTTACCATTGGATCGAGGCAACTCCTTCAATCCCAGGAACGGACGAAGTGCTTGGCCGGTGAACGAGTCCTCACATTCGGCGATTACTTCGGGCGGTCCTTCGGCAACAATTCGTCCTCCGCCTTCGCCGCCTTCGGGACCTAAGTCGATGACCCAATCGGCCGTCTTGACCACATCGAGATTGTGTTCGACCACGAGCACCGTGTTCCCGGCATCGGCGAAGTCGTGGAGCACTTTGAGCAGCATCTCGATGTCTGCAAAGTGTAGTCCGGTTGTCGGCTCATCAAGTAGATATAACGTCTGCCCAGTCGATCGCTTCCCAAGCTCACGTGCTAGCTTGATCCGTTGAGCCTCTCCGCCCGACAGAGTCGGTGACGGTTGCCCGAGCTTAAGATAGTCGAGCCCGACATCGTGCAACGTCTGTAGAAGCCGTGCAATCTTCGGGTGATTCTCAAAGTGCGATAGAGCTGCCTGAATATCAAGATCAAGAACATCCGAGATACTCAAACCCTTGTAACGAACCTCAAGGGTCTCTTTGTTGAATCGTCGTCCATTGCAAACTTCGCACGTCACCCAAACATCAGCCAAGAAGTCCATTTCAAGTTTGCGGGAACCGTAACCTTCACAAGCTTCACATCGGCCACTCGGGGTGTTGAAGCTAAATCGGCCTGGCTTATAGCCTCGAATTCGGGATTCGGGGAGCTGTGTATAAAGACTACGAATCTCGTCTAGCAATTTGACATACGTGGCGGGATTCGAACGCGGTGTGCGACCAATTGGTGATTGATCGATATCAATGGCTTTATCCAGATGTTTCAAGCCATCGACACTCGTGTATTTACCAGGTGCGCCGTTGCCTTTGTTGAGATCACGGTTAAGAACTTGCCAGAGAATGTCGTTTGTTAGTGAGCTTTTTCCGCTACCACTCACACCGGTGACACAAATAAAAGTTCCTAGTGGAAAGCGAACATCGACTTCCTTGAGGTTGTTGTGAGCGGCTCCTTGAATTGTTAGCCATTGATCTGTCGGCTGACGGCGTTCGTTAGGAATTTCGATCTGTCGTTTACCGGAGAGGAACTGCCCGGTAACGCTTTTGCGGGACTTCTTGACTTTCGTAAGCGAGCCTTCCGCAACTACGTTTCCGCCACGAATTCCCGGCCCTGGGCCAAAATCGATGATATGGTCCGCCGCCCGCATGGTGTCTTCATCGTGTTCGACAACAATCACCGTGTTGCCTTGATCACGCAAGTCTTGCAGGCTTTCTAGTAACATCACATTGTCACGAGGATGCAGGCCGATTGAGGGTTCATCGAGAATATAAACCACACCCACAAGTCCACATCCGATCTGTCCGGCTAGTCGAATGCGTTGTGTTTCACCACCAGAAAGGGTGGGGGCGGTGCGGTCAAGTGCGAGGTAGTCGAGACCACATCGCAAAAGGAACCCGAGTCGGCCTCGGATTTCTTTGATCGCTTCCTCGGCGATTGAAGCCGCGACGGGATCGAGTTCTAGACCTTCAAAAAATGCGGCTGCGTTTGCGATGCTTAACCGACAAACATCAGGCAAGGACAGAGATGGTTGAATGTTCGAGTTGGACTCTTGTGCGAGTTGAGTAAACTCAGGATTCGAAGTCGTGATTAGGACGTGTCTTGCTTGAGCATTCAGTCTCGCACCGTGGCAAGTTGTGCATGCCGAAAAGTCCATATACTTTTCGAGTTGCTTGCGACGCATCGGATTGCGAGCCTTGCGATAGGCGTCTAGCAATTCGGAAATATAACCCTCCCAGACGCCACCATGTTTCCAGATGCCGCCACGATGTCGCCAACTGAATGTGATGTTACGGCCGGGCATGCCGTTGAGGAACATCTCTTGGGCTTCTTGCGGGAGTTCCGACCATTTGGTTTTGAGAAATGAACCACTCTTGAGATCGAGGTCCGTTTCAATCGCAGTCGCCACACCTTTGATAATGTGTTTCCGCCAACGGCCAACCTCGGAGAGTTTTCCGAGTAACGTAAACGCGCCTTTTTGGATGGAGAGATTATCGTCGGGAACTAGCAATTCGGGAACAAAGTCGTGTCGCATGCCGAGACCGTTACAGTCGAGGCACATTCCGAGCGGACTGTTGAAACTAAAAAGTTGCGGGCTGGGGAGTTCGTAACTCGTGCCACAACCGGCACAACTATAGTCAATGCTGTAGAGTCGTTCGGTGTCGCTGATGGACCCACGCAGCGGCATCGCATCTTCGGGCAAGTCTGTTTCATCCGGAGCCGGGCGTTTGGTGTCATCGGCCGTGCTGACGAGCAGGGTACCGCCGGAGAGTTTGAGGGCGTTCTCGATCGCTTCCGCAACGCGGGCGCGGCTGCTTTTTCCTGCCGTGAGACGGTCGATCACGACTTCGATCGAGTGCCGCATTTGCCGATCCAAGCCGAGATCCTGCGTGAGTTGTACGATCTCCCCATCGACGCGGGCACGCAGAAAACCTTGTTTGAGCAGGTCTTCAAAAAGGTCTTTGAATTCCCCTTTCTGTTGGCGAACGATGGGCGCGAGAACCTGATACTTAGTTCCGTTCGGCAATCGGAGGATGTTTTCGAGGATGGCTTCACCGGTTTGCGCGGTGATCAGCTGGCCACAATTGGGGCAGTGACCTTGTCCGACTCGGGCGAATAGAACGCGGAGATAATCATAAATCTCGGTAATCGTGCCTACGGTGCTGCGTGGGTTTCGGCTGGAGGTTTTCTGTTGAATGGAGATCGACGGAGCCAAACCCGCGACGGTATCGACTTCGGGTTTCGGCATTTGACCAAGAAATTGCCTCGCGTAGGACGAGAGACTTTCCACGTATCGGCGTTGACCTTCGGCGTAGAGTGTGTCGAACGCCAGCGAACTTTTGCCGCTGCCGCTGACACCGGTCATACAGATCAGTTTTCCGCGTGGCAGCGTGAGATCGATATTGCGGAGGTTATGCTCACGGGCACCGCGGATGATGATATCGGATTGAGCCATTGAGGAAGTCGCTTGCATGGAAGGACGGCAAATCGAGCAGATCGGGTCAATTTTAGGCAGCCCGTCATCCGGGCGACAACTGAACAGCAACCCGTGAGGGATCGGCCCGTTTTATGGTTTCAATCTGATCTGTTAAGGAAAGATCTCGAAATCTGGCCTGTTCCGACTTCTTCTGGCCGGTATTATGGGCGCGTCGGGAACGGTTCCCGAGTTCCTCTGGATTTCCTAACCCTCAACCCGAATTTTTCGCGAACTTGTGTCTCGCGAACGCTCTCCCTCCTGCAAAAGTGCCTCGCACACCTTCCGAATGGCCATGAGCCAATCACGAGACGTCATGACGACCGAAACTGCCTCACCCGAAAGAATACAACAAGTAAACTCCTCCAGGGATTCGATTTACGACAAGATCTTCTGGTTGACCTACGCTGCGAACGTATCGTTGGTCGCTGCGAACGCACTGACGTTTCGATTCGCCGATTTCGTTAAATTCCTCGGTGGAACCGAAGAAACGACGGGTGCGATTGCCGGTACCGCATTGCTGGGAGCCTTGGCAGCTCGCTGGATGCTCGGACAGGGGATCGACCGCTACGGAACTCGAATTCTTTGGCGTCTCGGAAGTGTCCTGTTCATTGCCAGCATGAGTTTGTTCGTTGTGGTCGATCGGCTCGATGCGTGGATTTACGTGGCTCGCACCGGCTACGCGGTCGGAATCTCCATGATGTTCACGTGCTCGATGGTGCATGCGCAGAATCGCGTTCCGGCAGCACGGCGGACGGAGGTCATCGGCAATCTCGGCAGCAGCGGGTTTGTGGGAATGATTTGCGGTGCCCAGTTGGGCGATTTAATTTTGGCGTTGGTGGAATCAGGACGGATGCAGTACGTCGTGCTATTCGGAACGACGGTGTTGCTCTCGACCGTTTATCTCGGTTTGGTCATTACGATCACGCGACGTGATGTTCACGATCGACCTCACGAAACGCCGGCGGCTCACTCTTTACTGCTGCGATATTGGCCAGGGCCGGTTGTGCTTGTGGCGATGATGATGGGAACCGCTCTCACCGTGACCACGGTGTTCCTAACGCGGTACGTCAATCACTTGGGATTGTCGCATGGCTTCGGAGCATTCTTCACGGGTTATGCCATCTCTGCCTTTTCGTTTCGGCTTTTGGCGTCGAAGTGGAGTCGTTCTATCGGTCGGCACCGCATGATTTTGTTCGGCTTATGCGGTCACGCGCTTGGCTTTGCGATTTTGCCCTACATGACTCGGGATTGGATGTTCCTGATCCCGGCGACATCGTGTGGGTTTGGTCATGCGTTGCTGTTTCCGGCGGTGGTTTCGCTCGGAGCAGGGGCGTTTCCGAAGCAGTATCGTGGAACAGGAACGACAATCACACTGGGCTTTTTCGACCTGGGAATGGCGTTGTCGGCTCCGTTTTTGGGGCGGGTGATCGATCAATTCGATGGAGTCGGTTTCACGCCGATGTTCTACACGGCGATGGGGATGATGTTAATTGTGGCCACGTTCTATACCCTGACGGCGGGGCGTCATCCCGATGTCGATGCCGTGGGGGAAACCGAAGAACAGGTTCATCCACGGGGCTTGCCCCGAGTGGAAACAGCACCGCATCCGGCCCCGCGACCCGAACCCGTGCCCGCCTTGTGTTCTGCTCACCATGACGATTGACGCCGAATCAATAAAAGATCCCCGATCGAGTGACAACCGTTGCCACATGCGACCGGGGATCCGTCGGCGGGTTTCAGGTGAATTCTTGGTTCAGAGCCGTTCTCAGAGTTTCATCGCGGCAACTGTTCCGTGACGGCCGGAAAGCAAAGCCTTTTGGCATTCACCACGGGCTCTGATTCGGTCTATCGATACCAACCGTAGCCGGAGTAATATTGACTCCCGGAATGTGGGTACGGCTGTTGGTAGCCACCATAGTTGCTCTGGTAGTTGTAACCACCGTAGTAATTGTTGTTCTGATAACCCGAGTTGCCGTAATGGGCGGGGTACCGTGAGTTGTAGGGCTGTGGATAGGGGTTGGTGTAACAACCGCCGTAGTTGACTTGGGGAGTGTAATACGAGTTGTACGCCGAGTAGCCCGTGTTCGTGTATCCGGTGTTGAAGAAACTCGTCTTCACTTCGCGTCTGTGGTCGGCTCCGTGTTTGTGATCGGCTTGAGCGGCGTCGGTTGCGAGGCCAGCGGTTCCGAGTCCGACAACAGCCATGGCGATGAAATGTTTCATTGATCAATCCTTAAGAGGGGGTTTTCTGGGTCATCGATCTGGCTGCGTTGTTCGCAACCTGACACCCTAGGAATGGTCAACTTCGCGCGCCATCCGACAGACAGCGAAGTATTTTTTTCGCGGCCCATCAACAAAAAAAGCCACCGGGCATTCACCCGATGGCTTTGATTTTTCGTTCGTGTTCAAATGCGGGATTGATCCCAGCCGACATTTGCCGAGCGATCGGTTAGTCGGAATCGGTACGGAATGGCGATGCCGGCAGACCGTCTTTGTTCATCAGGTTCGGTTCGGCGAGCTTGTGGAAACCAAAGCGGACCGATTTCGGCGCTTTGACTTCATCACTCCAAACGACGACCGTGTCGCCGTCGATTTTTGCCTGTGCGTCGACGAATCCGCCATCTTCACCGGCGATTTGGAACCAGGTGAGTTCTTCGCCGTCTCGACTGGCCAAGCCGCTGCCGACATGATCGAACATCACGCGGATTTTGCCGTCTTCCACCTTCGAGGATTTGTAGAGCGGACCGGAGTAAACCAGATCATCTTGGCCGTAAGTTGTGGCGAGAGCCCACAACGCGAGGCGTTTGCCGACATCTTGTTTGTTTTTGGGGTGAATGTCTTTCAGGTTGGCGATGTCCGTGGTGACGGCCATACCCGTGTGCGGAATTTTGAGCGATTCCGTCTGAGCTTCCCAGGCTTTCGCAAGAATGGTGGGGTCTTCGGTGCCGTATTGGTAAGGGGCCAACTGCACGAAGAGGAATGGCATTTCGGAATTGTGGAAGACTTCCCGCCAACCCTTGATGAGGGCTTCCATCTTGTCCCGGTAAAGAGCACCTTCACGGTGATTCGATTCGCCTTGGTACCAAATTGCTCCTTGGAGAGCGAACGGCACGAACCCTTTGATCATACCGTTATACAGCATCGTTGGGTCTTGATGACTGTATTTGCCTTTGGGATCGCGGTCTTGGACCTTCTTGGCGATTGGTTGGGTTTTCTCGACGGCTTCAAAACCGACGACCGGCGTCCACGGTTCGATCCGCGTTCCACCCCATGACGACGAAATCAAGCCGATTGGTACATCGAGTTCTTTGTGCAAGTGACGACCGAAGAAGTAGCCGACCGCCGTGAAATTTGGAATGGTTTTCGGCGAGCAGACTTCCCATTTGGCTTCGATATCGTCGATCGGAGTGGCGGACGGTCGTCGGGGCACGTTGAAAAGCCGAATCTTCGGGTAGTTCGCCGCTGCGATTTCCTCCTTCGGATTGTTCGATCGCGAAACGGACCATGCCATGTTGGACTGTCCCGAGCACAACCAAACTTCGCCGACGAGAATATCGGTCAAGCCGATCGGTTCCGACTTGGAACCCTTCACCGTAATTTCATGGGGACCACCGGCTTTTTGCGCGGGCAGCGAGACTTTCCACTTGCCATCATCGTCCGCGGTCGCTTCGGCGGTTTGGTCGCCGAGTGACACTTGAACCTTCTCACCCGGATCGGCCCAACCCCACACCGGCAATTTCACATCGCGTTGCAACACCATGTGACTGCTGAAAATCTTCGGCAATCGCACTTCCGCTTGAGCCGAAACGCTCACCGCACTCACCAACGCCAAACCCGCTAGCACCGTTCGAAGGTGCCCATTCACACGCTGCATGGTTTCTCCTCATTCCAAAAATTGTGAAACTGTACTGACTCGGGTAACTGGCCAATCAGCATACTCCTCGGGCGAACAAGCATCAACGAAGGCTAATTGATGACCGACAGCGGCATTGACGCAGGCGGGGGAGCCGATACCATGTCGCGGCGGACTGATCGAATGTTGCGACCAAGAAGGAACTACGAATGAGTGCGATTCTCGTCACCGGTGGTGCCGGTTTTTTGGGAAGTCATCTTTGCGATCGGCTGATCGAACGCGGCGACGACGTGATCTGCGTCGATAACTTCTTCACGGGACGCAAACAAAACATCCAACACCTGATCGGTCATCCGCAATTCGAGCTGGTTCGGCACGACATTGTGCACCCGCTGTATTTGGAATGCGATCAGATTTACAACCTGGCGTGTCCCGCGTCGCCGGTGGCGTATCAGTACAATGCGATCAAGACGATCAAAACCAGCACCGTCGGCATGGTGAACGTCTTAGGTTTGGCGAAACGGTGTCGAGCGCGAATCTTGCACGCCTCCACCAGTGAAGTTTACGGCGACCCGGAAGTTCATCCGCAAACCGAAGATTATTGGGGCCACGTCAATCCGCTGGGGCCGCGAAGTTGTTACGACGAGGGCAAGCGTGTCGCCGAGAGTTTGTGCATGAACTACCATCTCGCGCACGACCTGGAAGTTCGCCTCATTCGTATCTTCAACACCTACGGTCCGCGGATGGACCCGAACGACGGCCGTGTGATTTCCAATTTCATCACGCAAGCCCTGCGGGGCGAACCGCTCACGATTTACGGTGACGGCAGCCAAACGCGATCGTTCTGTTACGTGGATGATCTCATCGCGGGCATGATGAAGCTGATGGACAACGACGAACACACCGGGCCATTTAACATCGGCAACCCAGTCGAGAATTCGATGTTGGAACTCGCCGAGAAAGTGTTGGCGGAAACACAGTCGAAGAGCGAGCTGAAGAATCTCGAACTCCCCGCCGACGACCCGAAACAACGCTGTCCGAATATCGAAAAAGCCCGCACGCTCTTGGGATGGGAACCAAAAGTTCCGCTCGAAACGGGACTGAAGAGCACGGTTGCATACTATCGGGAACAGCTCGGCGTGTGAGGTGTGAGGCGAGAAAAATACAACGCCACGCGCCGCACATCCGTCAAGACGCAGCGCGTCGATTCCCCGCCGCATGTGGGTGGGCGAGTTCGTAGGTTTCCCGCAGACGTCGCGTGCTGACGTGGGTGTAAATTTGCGTGGTTGTCAGGCTTTTGTGCCCGAGAAGTTCTTGAACGCTGCGTAAGTCCGCTCCGCCATCGAGCAAGTGCGTGGCAAAACTGTGACGCAGCGTGTGCGGCGAGGTCAGTTGGTTCAGACCGGTTTGCAGCAGATACTTGTCGAGCATGCGTCGCACGCTTCGGTCGGAGAGTCGTTTGCCGAAGCGGTTGAGGAACAACGCATCTTGCTCCGCCGGCGGCAAACTCGCTGCCGGTTCGCGGACTTCCAAATACCGATCCAACGCCCGAGCCGCGTAACTTCCGATCGGTGCAACACGCTCTTTGCGACCTTTCCCGAGGACTCGCAGCACGTCGGCATCGCGGTCCCAGTTGGAAACATTGAGCGAGACCAACTCGCTCACACGCAAACCGGCGGAATAGGTCGTTTCCAGAATCGCCCGGTCGCGAAGACCATCGGGCGTGTTGGCCGATGGGGCATCTAACAGCTGCCCGACTTGTTCGGTCGTCAGAAAGTGAGGCAGTTTCCGACCGGCTCGCGGCGTTCGCAACGCTTTGGCGGGGTTTGTATCGCACAGCCCTTCACGGACGCAGAACGCAAAGAAACTCCGCAGACATGCCAATCGTCGAGCCACCGTGCTCCGTGCATATTGACACTCGTGCAGAAACGTCACGTAGGTCCGCAGCAATTGCGTCGTGACTTCCGCTGGGGGATAGAGTTGGCCTTGGTATTCCTCGAAGAACTCGCACAGGCTCCGCAGGTCATCCGTGTACGATTTGACCGTCAACGCGGAGGAATTCCGCTCGATTCGCAAGTACCGCGCGAACAGGTCGATCGCTTCATCCATAGTGCAGATGGAGGGGTAAGGCGTGGAGAGTGAGACGATTCGAAATGGAATCACGTGGAGACACAAGGCATTCAACGCCCGATTCCAGACGCCTCACTTCAGGAATCACTCGGCATATGGGCCGGCGTTGGCTTCCGCTTCGCGTTCCTGCCGGAGCCGTCGCACTTTTTGGCTGAGGATGGCGGCGTCGTACCAGGTGAAGCTCAGTTCGTGATCCGCGGCGCATTTGCCAAGTTGTTGCAGCACCGTGGAATGGCTCTCATCGTCGTAGAGAAACACATAGCGTTCCGATTCCTTCACGAGCGCCAATACGTTCATACCTTGCTGCATTGTCTTCGGCCTTCCTGGGCGACAACCGCTGATGTAATGGTTCACTGGGGTTATCGACCAAGTTTGCCACGAACCGTTGCCGAATTTCTGCCGGAACGAACAGACGGAACCGAGTTGCCGTCGCGAGTGGTGCGATCCGTGCAATCGTTCCGATCAGAATTTCAAGATCACCGTTGCTTTCGATGGGCAAATACGACGCGTCGACGGGTTTCACCGCCGTGGAGCATCAGCATTTCGTCGATCATCAATCGAGCGGTGAATTGCAGAAAGTCGTCGCTGCGGTGCAAATACGCTTCCCAACCGCCGCTGCGTAAATCGCCATTGAGTTCGACATAATCTCGCAACGCCGCCGTCAGAGCGGAGTCGGCTCCGTCGAAAATCCGCGAATAGGACATCAACGGACGCGTCGGGTCAACCGGCGTCACTGGTGTTTCGTCCCAAACAACAATTTCGTCCGGCGATTGCCCACGGATCACATCCTCGGTGCAGGATTCCACCGGAGACTGCGGTGTGTCGGGACTTTGTGGTCCTTCGCAGAGATCCCGATGCCGCCCAAACCGTCGTCCCGGTTTCTTAGGACCGTCGCAGGAACCGTCTGGCAACGCGGGCAGAACGATCGTCGGTGGAAAAATGGGAGCACGGGCACGCGGATCGGTCGGCAAGCCCGGCGAGAAGTTCCACTCGTACGGCGAATACCATGCCACCCGCAAACCGACACGTGGGGGATAATACGGATCGTATGCGGTGATCGCACCGACAACGATGGCATCCACGTCCAGAATTTTCGCCAGCTTCAAGGCATCGCCGGGATTATTCAGATTCAGACCGTGATCTTGCATCGCCGCATCGGCAACCCCGACCGGTACAACCTCAAAACCCGGTGTACGTTGAAGTTCCGTGAAATACGCTTCGGCAAAGCGATGCCCGTCCGCCGCCGGTTCCATGCTGAGATTGAAGAACGGAACAACCGCGACCCGTGATAAACCGGGAATCGGGTTCGATACACCGACTTCGACCGTCGAGCAACCGACGAACGCGAACGCCAAGATCATGCAACAAGCGGACCGAATCACAGCACCCCCCGATGAGCCAATTCTCCGTATCAGAAGAATCGGCATAATCGGTCGGAGTTCTGTAGTCAGAACCGTGGAGCGGTGACGTCTGCGATCGTAATTTCCGTCTCACCTTTTGTCATCTAAGCCAAAAGACTCGAAAAAGCTCTCGTAGAATTCTCGTTCGTCTTCGTCCTGAGATGCTTGCAGCTTCTCGTCAATGACTTCTCGGAGAGCGTTGAGTTCCAATGGTGTTGCCCGTGCGAGTTCCGCGGCGATTTGTTCAAGAACACCGACCGCAGAATCAGGATCGACAACGTCATCACTCGACAAATCGAGAAAGGCTGCCACTTCAACCAGTGCTTTTGCCAATTGTTGCATCGACAGCCATTCCCCCATTCACGCAGCTTACGGGCGTCCCGCATAGATCAAGACGCGGGGGCCGTTGCGTTCGTCGCGGTGTTCGGCGACATCAACATTCGTGAAGCCACACTCTTTGAGCAATCGCTGTAAATCTTCCAGGTGCAACCACTTGGCGTGATCGAGCATACCGGCGAACGGGGCATCGCGGCCGTGTTCGCGGTAACGGAAGTAGCGATAGCCTTCGTATTCGTCGAGTTCTTTGTCTTCCGGGGCGACGTGGGTATCGAGCATGACCATCTTCTTGGTCTGCGAGAGATACTCCCGCAAGTGCCCGACCGGATCACTCAAGTGATAGAGCACACCGACATGATGCAGCACATCGCATTCGGCAGAGAACCGCGTCGGCAAACCCTCTTCCAAGTCGTGGAGTTCGACTTGAACGTTCTTTTGGTTGAACGCCCAGCAGCGGACCATTGTTTTCACGCAGTGTTCGATTCGCGAATCGACAGCCACGACGTGCTTGGCTCGCTCACAAAGAGCAACGGTGTGCAGACCTTCGAAACAACCGACTTCAACAACGGTTGAGTCGGTGAGATCAACGCGTTCCGCCAGACTGACGATACGATGATCCGGCATTTCCGCCGGAATGATGCGTTTCTTTTTATTGTGCCGATTGCCGAACCGTCGCCCGTGCGAGTCGACTGTCCAGGCACTCCAAGGCAACAACTTGTTGAGGCGTTGAAGTTCGTCATCGGAGAGCGGGTCGACTTGATGAATCGCCACGCGTCCTTCTTCATGGCCGTCGAACTGAAATTCTTCTTCGACTGGTTCCGGTTCGGGTTCCGGCTTGGTCTCGGCTGGTGTTTCCGCAGCCAATGCCGTCGCCAAATCCTGAGCGGATTTGTCCAACTTCTCCTCGACTGCGGTCGCTAACCCTGAATCCGAGCTTTTTCCAAAGCGACGAAGCAAACTCTTCATACCACCAGCCCCACCATCCATGTGGCCAAAAATTCAAGATGTCCGTACGATAGCGAACCTGTAATGAAAAAGAAAAAACGTGTAAACCCCGATTTTCGATCAAGAGTACAAACAGACCCGGGGTGACGACCAAGAACGATGCTTCCTTGCGGCCGATCAGGACATCAGCGAGATCAACGCAGGAGCGAGAAGGCTCATCAGAATCAGGGCCAACGGGTACACGGTGGCGTAGCTCGTGGCCGGGATTTTGGAATCGATCTTAGAGGTCAACGCACCCAATCCAGGTGTGGATGTCATCGCACCACAAATGGCACCCAAGGTTTGGAGACCACTCAGCGGGACGATGAAGCGTGTCATGAGCATCCCCACAATCAACGGGGCGGACGCGACCGAAATTGCTCCCAGGCAGAGAATCACCCCGTGTTGTTTGAATACCGTGGCGAATTGGCTACCGGCTTCGACACCCGCTTGTGCCAAGAACAACGCCAATCCGGTTTCGGTCAGCAACAAACGAGCCGCACGAGGAAAGTGCCCGACGAACGGACCAATGCGGCCGAAATGCCCCATCACCAAGCCCGCGAACAACGGTCCCCCCGCGAGCCCCAGCGAAATGGTTTCCCCCGCTAATTCAAACCGGACTTGGCCCAACAGCGTTCCGATCATCAAACCGAATGCGAGTGAGATGAGATCCGTTTCGTCAAACGAGCGTTCCCGGTGGCCAGCGAACGTGACAAATTGTTCCAACTGCTCTGGCTCGCCGATGGCACTCAAAGCGTCCCCGAAATGGATGACCTCGTCCGCATCCGGCACGAATTCCACATCGTGACGATAGACACGCGAAATTGTGATCCCGTATTTCGAACGCAGATGAAGCTCGCGAAGAGATTTGCCAACCACATTTTTCGAGGTCGCGACGATTCTCCGACGATGTTCTTCGGTTTCGAGCGAGTGTCCTTGGTGCGGACTGACATCGCCCAAGTAGTCGGTCAGAAGATTCACATCGGCTTCGCGTCCCACGAGGAGCAAATGTTGCCCGGTGGCCAACAGAAATTCGCCGTGGATTGGTTCCAGCAGACCATCGGCCAAATGACGCGTAATCTGACACTGACTCCGTTCCAAGAGAGTAATTTCATTGAGGCGTTTTCCGCTCAAAGCCGGATTCATGACATGAACGAGTCGACGGAGAATGCCCGAATGTTCCGCTGAATCGGCGGGGTCCGCCGGACGTTCATTTTCGTTGAAGATTTTGGGAGCAATATTGATAAACAAAATCACGGCAAGCGTGCCTAACGGATAGGCGATGCCGAACCCCACCGCCAAATCCGAATTGGCCGGCAACACTTCGCTGGCGGCTCCGAGAGCGGGCGTGCTGGTCAACGCGCCGGCCAAAATGCCCGCTGCCAAATCTGCCGGCAAACCAGCGACGCGAGCGAATCCCCAAGCCGCCAACATCGCCGCGACAATCATGACGGCTCCAACAAACGCCAACTGTTTGCCCTGTTGGAAGAAGACGCGGAAGAACCGCGGCCCGGCATCGATCCCCAGGCAATAAACGAAGACCACTAATCCCAGCGGTCCCACAGCTGCCGGAACGTGCCCACCCAGATGTCCCGCGATCAGCCCGGTGAAAATCACGCCGGATGTCCCCAGGGAGAAGCCTCGCCACGAGATTCGCCCCAACGCAATCCCGGAAAACGTGATCAAGAACAGAGTGAGCAATTCGTCCGTCGTTGTCATACAAGCCTTTCGGGCACCCAGTTCCAAATCAGCCGGTGAGTTCCTATCGGGTGGAGTCGACTTTCGGTGTGCAAGTCCTTTGCCACTTCTTGCGAAATTTCCATGAGGTCAACAAACCGATCCCGCAGACCCCACAGAAACAATTCCCGGCAAGAACAAAATCCGAAGCAGCGTAATCTATTGCATTCGAGACACGAAACCGAAATAATTGATTCCCACGCGAGAGTGGCGGAATTGGCAGACGCGCTAGATTTAGGATCTAGTGTCTTCGGACGTGCAGGTTCAAGTCCTGTCTCTCGCAATCTCGTTACTTGAAAAGACTTACGGCGGTTCGTCGTGGGTCTTTTTTGTTTGCGCGGGGCGTTGGCTTGCAATCGGTGGGGCGTTTGCCTCAGATGTTTCTTGAGTTTTCAACCTCGGGCATGTCTTGGAAAGTCTTGTGATGTCGCGATTGATTTTTCTGTTGCTGTTGTCTCTTTCGCTCAGAGTCAACGCGGATGATTCGCCGACCGTCTTTCGGGGAGCCACAATCCATACCGCTGAAGACGCGCCGATCGAAAATGGTGTGCTGGTGGTTGCGGATGGCAAAATCGTGGCTGTCGGCACTGAATCGGACGTCGAAATTCCCGAGAATGCCGAGACACGCGACGTTGGTGGAAAGGTCATCATTCCGGGGTTGGTCGATACGCATTCTCACTTGGGCGTGTATTCCCGACCGAGTGTGCGGAGCAACAGCGATGGCAACGAAATGACCGGGCCGGTGCAGTCGATGGTGCGGGCACTCGATTCACTGAACCCGTACGATCCTGGTATCCGCATGGCCAATGCAGGCGGTGTGACGACGGCGAACGTGATGCCGGGCAGTGGAAACGTCATCGGTGGGCAAACGATTTACGTCAAGCTGCGGGGTTACACGCCGGAGCAAATGTTGGTCGAGCCGGAAACGGTTCTTGGCGGACTTAAGATGGCCAACGGCGAGAACCCGAAGCGGTCTTACGGTCGCAAAGGGCAAGCCCCGGGCACGCGAATGAAACTGGCGGCGATGCAACGAGCGGAGTTCCTGAAAGCCCAGGACTACAAACGGAAGTGGGATGCGTACCGGGCTAAGGCCGCGACCGATGTCGACGCCACTCCGCCGGAAGTCGATCTGGGGTTGGAACCGCTTGTCGAAGTCTTAGAAAAACGCCGCACGGTCCACTTCCACACGCACCGGGCAGACGACATTCTCACCACGCTGCGGTTGAAAAAGGAATTCGGGTTCGAACTGGTGATTCAGCACGGCACCGAAAGTTTCAAGGTGCTCGATGCCATCGCCGAGGCAGGGGTGCCGGTTTCGATGACGGTTCTCGATAGCCCTGGCGGAAAGCAGGAAGTGGTTGATCTGATCGAAGAATGTGGGGCGGAGTTGGCGAGTCGCGGGGTGAAAGTGTTGATCAACACCGACGATCCCGTCACGGAGAGTCGGTTTCTTTTGCGAACGGTCGCAACGGCCGTGCGGGGCGGACTCGACGAAAACTTGGCGTTGAAATCCGTCACGCTGCACGCTGCTGAAGCCATGCATTTGGATCACCGACTCGGGTCGCTCGCCGCTGGGAAAGACGCCGATTTCGTGATCCTCAGCGGTCCACCGTTCAGTGTTTACACGCGGGTTTTGCAAACGTTCATTGATGGCGAATCGGTCTTCGATTGGAACGATGAAACGCAACAACGGTATCAAGTCGGTGGATTCCATCTGCAAGATTCGTCGCAAATTCCATCGCTTCCTAAACCGTTGCCGACCGTTAAGCAACCCATTGAACCGGCCGCTCCGCCGCGAGTTGCACAGCCGAAAGACTCGGATACCGAATTCGTCGTGCTTGCAGGCCGGCTGTACTCGGTGGCCTCGGGACCGATCACAAATGGTGCGGTCTACGTGAAAGATGGGAAGATCGTATTCGCGGGTCCGCAGGGTGATCTTCCGGACGGAGCGAAAAATGCACCTGTGTTAACGGCGGCTACGGTGACGCCGGGGCTGATTGATGCGTTCAGCGTGGTCCCGTTGAACGGTGAGTACAACATCCCCGCCGATCAGGAGGCCAACGAAAAGAGCGATCCGAACCAGGCCGATGTGCGGGCGCTCGATGCGTTCAATCCCGGCGAACCGTTGTTGCGGTATCTTTTGGAGCAGGGCGTGACCGTTGTGCATGCGTGTCCGGGGGATGCAAATGTCATCGCGGGAGCGACCGGTGTGTTCCGCACGCATGGAACGCAGGTCGAATCGATGACGCTCAAGTTCCCGTATTCCATGCTGTTCAATCTCGGCGATGCTCCGAAACAAGCTTACGACGGCAAGAAACCGCAGACCCGCATGGGTACCGCGGCGTTGTTGCGACAAGCCCTCAATGAAGCGGTCAACTATCAACGCAAATTGAAGTTAGCCGACAAGGATTCCTCGAAGAAGCCCGATCGGAATTTGAAACTCGAAGCATTGGCCGATGTGGTGTCCGGTAAAACCAAAGCTCTGTTCGCAGCGGACCGAGCCGACGACTTGCTGACCGCGTTGCGATTGATCAAAGAATTCCAATTGGACGGCGAATTGTCTCAAGCCACCGAAGCGTATTTGGTGGCCGACGAGATCAAACAAGCGAACGTGCCGGTGTTTGTGCATCCCGTGATGCAGCGGGTCGGCGGTTTGGAGACGATTAACTCTCACATGAGCAATCCACTGTTCCTGGCGGAGAAAGAGATTCCGCTCGCACTCACGAGTGGCATTGAATACTACGTTCCGAAAACGCGTGTCGTGCGTTACGAAGCCGCGATGGCTGCCGTTTACGGACTTGGCGTGGATCGGGCGTTGCGAGCGGTCACACTCGACGCCGCCAAGTTGCTGGGCATCGACAAAGACTACGGCAGCTTGGAAGCCGGTAAAGTCGCCGACATCGTGCTGTACGATGGCGATCCCTTCGAACACGCTACCCACGTCACCCGTGTGGTCGTCGATGGCCAAACCGTCTACGACCGGACAGCTCGTCAACCGATCCCGTTCGCACATCGTTGGCAGATTTCCGCACCAGCCGTGCCGTGCTGCAATTGGTGAGCGTCCCAACAGGATGACTCGCTTCAAACCATCAAGTTCTACCGATGGCTAGACAACGTACCGATCTTGCGCGAACATGAGTCGCGTGAGTTCTTGTTGTGATCTAAAGCGAGTTGACCGTATGTGTAGCGTCTTCGAATGGGTTTTTCCTACGAAACACATAGCGCCAGCCGCTGCATTCAAACTAGACATGGTCTAGCCAAAGGGTGTTTTGATGTCGTTGAGACTGATCGTCTTGAACGTGTTGTTGGCGGGTTTCGTTCAATCAGCATGGGCTGAGGAACCACTCCGGACCGCCGCCGATCGTCCGGTGGACGTGCTCCACATTCGCTTGAATTTGGACGTCGATCTCCAAGCGAAAACGGTGGCCGGGTCAGCGACGTTGGAATTCACTCCGCTGCGTCCGCTCAACACGATCACACTCGACGCCATTGATCACGAAGTAATTTCCGTCACTGGGGGAATGAAGGGCGGGAAGCCTCGCGAACTTTCCCACAGCTACGACGGCAAACAGCTCACGATTGAATTCCCCGAGACCACTGAGCGGAAACAGTTGTGGCAGGTCACGGTTCAATATCGTGTCCGTGAACCGGAAGACGGCTTGCACTTCTTCCAACCGACGAAAGCCGAGCCGAACGTACGGTTATCGGTGTGGAGCCAAGGCGAACCGACTGCGAATCGGTATTGGTTTCCCTGCTACGACAATCCGAACGAGAAGCAAACGACCGAGATGATCGTCACCGTTCCCAAGGGCATGGAGGCACTTTCCAACGGCGAATTGCTCTCCCGCGAAGACACCGATACGAAAACCAAATTCCATTGGAAACAGGCCAAACCGCATGTGTCGTATCTGGTCACGCTTGCGGTGGGGGAGTATGTCGTCACCGAGGAAACATGGCGGGGCAAACCGGTGACCTACTACGTCGAACCCGGTCACGAAGCCGACACCAACAGCACGTTCGGCCGCACGCGGGAAATGCTGGACTTCTTCAGCGAGCGGTTCGGCATCGAATACCCGTGGGAAAAGTATGCTCAAGTTGTGGTCGAGCAATTCGACTTCGGCGGGATGGAAAACACGAGTGCGACAACGCTCAATCAGAGTGTCATGCACGACGAAACCGCACTTCTTGACAGCACACCCGACCGCTTGATCGCTCACGAATTGGGACATCAATGGTGGGGCGATTTGCTGACGTGCCAAGATTGGTCGCATCTCTGGCTGAACGAGGGCTTCGCCACATACTGCGAAGTGTTGTGGTGGGAGCACAAACTCGGTCGGGAGGAACGCGATTATCTTTTGTGGGGAAAAGCGAAGTCCGCACGCAGTGGGACGGCCCTCAAACGCCCGGTGGTCGATCGGCATTACCCGCGACCGTTCTCGATGTTCGATTCCCGGTCGTATCCCAAAGGCGGTTGGATTCTTCATATGCTCCGCAGTCAGCTCGGTGACGAAGAATTCTTCGGGGCCATTCAACGTTACGGTACGGTGTACGCGTATCAGTCCGTGGAAACCACCGATCTTCGGCAAATTCTCGAACGCATGACGGGCTACTCACTCGAGCGTTTTTTCTACGATTGGACCGAACGCCCCGGCCATCCGCTGTTGGACGTCAAATCCGCTTATGAAGCGGACGACCACTTGGTTCGGATCGACATCAAACAAACACAAGACCAAGACGCATTCCAGTTTCCGTTGGCGATTGAGCTGGAATTCGAGGACGCGAAACCGCAGCGAATCGAACGCCGAATTGAATCGAAGAACGTTTCGTTCTATTTGCCGGTTCCATCGAAACCGCGTGGGATTCGGGTCGATCCCGAATACACTCTGCTGGCGAAAATCACGGAGAACAAACCGCAGTCGTGGTGGAAGCGGCAACTTCTCGACGGTCCCACCGTACCGGAACGACTGCGAGCCATCGAGCATTTCGCCGGCAGCAAACGGTCTGGTGATGTCGAACTGTTGCAAACGGTGTTGGAGAACGACCGTTTTTGGGGTGTGCGTGTGGAAGCGGCCAAGGCACTTGGGAAAACCGGCGGTGACATCGCTCGTGATGCGTTGATTGCCGCCTGCGATCAAACCGAAGCCAAAGTGCGAACCGCCGCTGCGAAAGCCTTGGGGGAGTACGCCCGTGACGAAACGGCTCTCACGGCTCTTGCGAAACTCGCCCAGCAGACCGACCCCAGCGACGCGATGACCGCCGCCGTGATTGAGTCGCTCGCCAAAGTCCAGGAGAAGCCGGACATCGAACCGTTGCTCGCCGCGTTGGATCACGATTCCCGGCAAGAGATCATCCGCAAAGCCGCACTTCGGGGGCTGGGGCGTTCGAGCGAGGCAAAAGCAGTGGAGGTGTTGCACGAATGGATTCACCGAGGCCATCCACGTGCCGCCCGAGCCTCGGCGATTGCGTCGCTGGCGGAATGTCTCACGCGGTTCGAGTTTTCCGAGCAGAAGACGACCAAAATCGTCGATGATTTCACACGGTTGCTCGATCAATCCGAGACGCCGACGATTCGCCGCGCTTCTGCGGAAGCTCTGCTCAAACTCGGTCGCCGGGCGACATCGGCGTTGTCCGCGGTCGAGGCGTTAGCCGAGCACGACCCGAACGGCCGCGTCCGCACCGCCGCCGAAAAAGCCGCCGAAGCCATCCGCACCGCCGAGTCCCCCAAAGCGGAACTCAAACGCCTCCAAACCGAACTCAAAGAACTCCGCCAACAAAACACCGGCCTCAAAGACCGCCTCATCAAACTCGAAGCCAAGTAGGGGTGAGAAACCACCAAGGCGGACACCGCTTAACGCCTGCGATGGCCGCTGGCGTGGTCGATGAATTGTGGAACATCGAACGGTTGTACGACGAAGTCATGGAGTTGCGAGCAAGCCGACAACAGGCCGCACGGAATCGGCGGTTGTTAGAACGGATGCGAGGCGAGTAATTCCCGAAATGACCGAACCCCGCTAGAATCACCTAGCGGGGTTTTCTTATGCGCCAACACCAGAACGAAGGGAAAGTGATGAAAACCGTTCGGCCCACGTTGATCGTCGTGTTGGCATTTCTTGGCGTGTATGTGGGAAGCTACTTCGCCTTCACGACGCCATCCAAGACATTTACATTCAGTTTTCCTGGCTTACCGTCCGTGGTCGTTTTCAGAACCGCTTCAACTGAATGGCTGAGCGAGTTCTACATGCCAATGGCTCACCTTGAGTCATGGATTATTGATAAGAAGGTGATACTGACGACGGATACATTTTGAGCGATTGGCACGGAAGTTGTAGCTACGTTTATTTGGGCCAGTGGGACCAGAATCGTCCTGCTGGCCTTTCTTGCTTTGATGCTAACTGCGTAGCTTGTGTTGATTATGCCGTTTTTTGGGTTCGTAGCTTGGATTCATATTGAATGACAACTCCTTGCTTGCGATAATCAAACCATGAATCAATCTGAATTCGAGAAGCTAATGGCGGACGTGGAGCGGGAGCGGGAAAGAGCCATCGCTGAGGCTGACAAAGAGTATCGCCAGAATAAAGATGCTCTTGAGCGTGTTAGGAGACTAACTCAACGATACGGCCAGTCAGTGAGTGTGCCAGAGCAAACGGTTGAGAACTCGTTACATCTTAACGCAAGCGAGACGTGTAACGACAATGAGTGGTCGCAGTTGACGATCATTGAACGCGCTCGCCGGTCACTTAAATCAGTTCCTAAAGAGTTTTCTGTGCGAGACGTGGCAGAAATCATCGAGAAAGCCGGAGCAGAAGCAGACAGGACTTCGCTTTCCGGAGCGTTGGCAAGACTAGCCGAGGATGGTGAGATTGTACTGCTCGAACGAGGGAGCGGTCGACGGCCAAGCTCCTACACAATGCCTCAATCGCCAGATAGCCAAGAGCGAAGTGACGATGAAGTCGACTCGTATGGAGTAAATGGTAACGCCGAGTGTTTTTCAGAGGAGTCAGGTATCAACGATACTTTTTGATCACCATTAACAGCAAAGAGCCGCAGAGTGGTTCTGCGGCTCTTGGTGCACAGTGGATTAGACTGGCAAGGTGGTACTTCCAGTCTATCACGCTGTGCACATCAATCTCAATCCTCTTTTTGGGATAGGGCACAAAAATGTCCGCAAA
Source organism: Thalassoroseus pseudoceratinae (assembly GCF_011634775.1). NCBI lineage: Bacteria > Pseudomonadati > Planctomycetota > Planctomycetia > Planctomycetales > Planctomycetaceae > Thalassoroseus > Thalassoroseus pseudoceratinae. The sequence goes on along the minus strand of NZ_JAALXT010000006.1, from coordinate 505,136 downwards.
AAGTACGGACTCGTTGCGCGCAACGAGCGTTGCGGTGCGAAACAACTTCACTGACGTGTTGAAGCAAAACGGCGTCTCGACTGGGGCGGAGTACGCAACATATACCGATACGGTTTATGCCAGCGTTTTCGGCATGAGAGCAAAAGAGCTTCGGAGGATGCTCGGACTAAAAGCAGGTGAAAGCATTCGCGATAACTTACCACCTGCCTGGCTTGCCACCGTGGTTATGGCGGAAAGCTTTGCTGTTGAACATGCGAATCTAACCGGGACAATCGATATCGCGACCGTCCGCCATTGTGCGACCTACGCAAAATCGGGGCTGGATTCATTTCGGCAAGGAACAAGCCCAGCCGACAACGGGCCGCAAGAAACCGGCGGTTAATGGAAAGGTTGCGTAGCGAGTGAACAAAAAGTTTGTTACGTTGTTGAGTCACCGGACCGATTTTATTGTGTCGGCCCGGTTTTCTTCGATGCTAAAATGGTGATGGGATGGAAACGCTAGAACCTGACATTACCTACACTTCCACAGACCCCAACGAAGCAACTCCATACGGAAGTGGTGACGCATCTCCACTCTCAAGTTTCGGTGAGTATTTTGAAAAGGTGGCAGGTAGCGGAGTTCTACGAGACGACACACGGCCATTAGACAGAAAAACAAAAACAATGGTCATAAGTGCGTTCGCGAGGGCGCAAGCAATGAAAATAGTTGACGATAAACCAGAAGGTAATGAAGTTGGCCATACTTGGTTATTGACCTGCATTTGGTCTTTTGTAACTGCGTTTTTATTCAGTGTTCTGCTGTTGATTTTCGGGGTTACGGCTCCACTTTTTGGTAACATTGCCGCTGGAATTGTCGGTGTTTCAACCTTGGTTTCAGTGTGTTCATTTGCCGCATTTGTAATTGCTCACATGGAATGAGACGCTCGGCAAAACCACAAAAGAAGGAAACCAGCAAGCAGGTAAAGCTCGTTCTGTCCGTGCTGTCAGCTTATGCCGCAATAGGGTTGGTATTCTTTCCTTCATTGTACTGGTGGTTTGGGATCAACGGCAATCCGCCCCGCACCTGGGACAGCTTCGGAGAATCTGTCTATTTTTCATGGATTACCATAACGACAACTGGCTATGGTGAGTTGCATCCATCACCAGGGTGGCCGCGAATCTGGGCATGTTTAGAAGTCGGATCAGGAATCGTCTTGCTCGTTTTTGGCGTCGGTTACGTGTTTGCAAACATCAAAAAGTAAGAAAACCCCGCTGTATCACCACAGCGGGGTTTTCTTATGCGCTCACCGCACGAACTATTTCCCAGGAATTGAAATTAGGACACTACCCAAACCATAAAATCGGTTGAATTTATTAAATACTAAGTGTCTAGCTTCTTGCAGTTTGATTGGTGGGTTTGGGGGAGTTTTTGGGTGCGCGAAGGGAACGGGTTTGCGGGGTTGTTGTGGTTTGGCATCATTTTGAGTCATGCGTGTTTTTGGTAAACATCGGTGGTCTTTGAGGTTATGGTGCCTTTTGTTATCGTAAACTCGTTTCACGTCTGCTTGACCGGCCTTCTGCATGGTGTAGACTTCCCTTACGACCCGACCGCTTCACGAAGCAGATTGCCGACAGATTTGGTTGACATACGTTGCCTTGTCTCGTCGAGCGAGTTTTTCGTGAGATAATAGAGAACGCGTTGCAGGGATTTCGCAAGTTGGGTGGGTCGGATGGAATCGACAGGCAGAGAGGACTGGCCAACAACCACGCCAGCCTCAACGATGTGGTAACGATCAGTTGGTGACTTGGAACAGGGGACACGGGTGGCATTGGACTTGGCGACAACTTCCTCCGGGTTCTCCACCGATTTCAAGGAGCAGGTCCGCTCCCGGACCAATCTCGTCGAGCTGATCGGCGAATCGATCGCCCTCACCGCTCGCGGCTCATCCGATTTCGTCGGCCTCTGTCCCTTCCACGATGACACAAACCCATCCTTTCACGTTTACCCCGATCGGCAAAGTTATCGCTGTTGGGTGTGTGAAGAAGGCGGCGACTGCTTTTCCTTCGTGATGAAGCACGACCGCGTCGGTTTTCGCGAAGCGTTGGAAATGCTCGCCGATCGTGCTGGTTTGGAGATGCCCCGCACAATCGGCCGCACCTCGCCGGAACAAAAAGACCGCAAAAGTCGGCTGTATGAATACGTCTCCTGGGCGGAAACGCTGTGTCACGAGTTCCTACTCAACGACCGAGCCGCTGCGGCCGCTCGGGAATATCTTCAATCTCGCGGTTACGGTCCCGAGATTTGGCGAGCGTTTCGGTTGGGTTATCACCCACAGGATTGGCAATGGCTGCTTGAAAAATCTCGCTTGAAGAAGTTTCCGGCTGAAGAACTAAAAGCCGCGGGACTCATTACCCAAAAACAAGACGGCGGTGGCTGGCGAGACGAGATGTTGTTTTTCGGCCGCGTGCTGTTTCCCATTCGCGACCTGCGTGAACGTCCGGTGGGTTTCGGAGGGAGAATTTTACCAAAAGACGACGACGGCAAGTTCGGCAAATACATCAATAGTTCAGATTCGGAAGTTTTCGCAAAGAGTAGCCTGCTCTACGCTTTCGACATGGCTCGCGAGGCCATTAAGGACGAAAACACCGTCGCGGTGATGGAAGGGTACACCGATTGCATCTCCGCTCATCAGTACGGCGTGCGGAACGTCGTGGCGTCTTTGGGGACTGCACTCAACGAAAATCACGTGCGGAACCTGAAACGGTTTGCCCAGAAAGTGGTGCTGGTGTTCGACGGTGACAAAGCGGGTCAACAAGCCACCGAACGAGCCATCACCAAGTTCCTCGCGGAAGATGTCGATTTGCGAATTCTCACCCTTCCCGGCGGACTCGACCCCGCGGACTTCGTGTCCCAACATGGCGGCGAGGCGTTGAAAGATCGCATTGCGAACGCTGCCGAAGCGTGGGAATACAAATTGAATTCGTGTGTCGAACGCATCGGCGTGAGTTCGGTGGATGCGAAACAACGGGTGCTCGCTGAAATGGCGACGGCGTTGGCGCAGTCTCCCCGACTCAGCGGTTCGGCTCGCGAATCGTTGATTGTGGCCCGGTTGGCCGGTCTGTTGATGATCGACGAACGCACGATTCGGGAAACACTCAACACAACTCGCTCACAAGGCGGCAACCAACGACCGACGCGGATTTCTCACTCGCAAACCCAACCGAAACCACTGCGTGTGGATTGGAACAACCCCGATGATGTGATCGAGTGCGAACTCTTGGAGATGATTTTCGCCGTACCGTCGATCGTGTTTCGGCTCCAACAGGAGATCGGCCCAGAGGCGGTGGCGAATTTGGCACTCAGGCAACTGTTGCAACTGTGTTATGACTTGGCGGAGCAGGGAGACGAACCGTCATTTTCTTTGGTCTCGACAGCTCTGGAGGATCCGGAGTTGAAGCGATTGGCAATTCGAATCGACGATCATGCACGACAGAAACGGATCGATCGGCTTCTGCAGGAAGCAAAACCTTTCATTACCAACAATGGCAAGAGGACGACCCACGCGGACTACGTGATCGACCAACTCAAGCTTCGGTACGAGCGGCAAAATCAAGAACCGCTCAAAGGCCGACTGACGGGTTTGGTCGCTGGGGAATCGCCTGATTCTCCGGTGGAAGCGGCTCGCCCGGTCGATCGCTCGGAGCAACTCCGCCTGTTGGAAAAAGTTCAGAAATACCACGCCCGCCGAGCCAACTCCTAACGAGACGCTGGCGGCCACAAGATCGACGCGATTGGTTTTCGCTTCGCTCTTGCCAAACTGAAATGAAAATGAACCGATCCGCAAGTTTTTTTACCAAACTTCTCAAGTTTGGCCGAACAGAGCGAAACATTTTGCGAGCGTAAGCTCAATACCTGTTAAGCGTTGAGTTTGAAAACTTGCCACTATCGTCCCAATTGATCAACGAAAACAACCCGACTATTTGGAGACCGCGCCCCGTGTATCGACTTCACAACGACCTCCACGAATTGATCACTCGCGGTAAGAAGCAGGGGTTCCTGACCTTCTCACAAGTCAACGCTTACCTGCCGAACGAAGCCCCGAATCCGCAAAAACTCGACAACCTCGTCGAGTGCATGGACGAAATTGGTTTGGATGTCATCAGTGACGAACAAGCCGGCCTCCCGCCCGTCGACGATGGCAAAAAGAAATCGAAACCCCGCAAGCCTCGGGAACTTTCGGAAGAAGATCGGTCCCGCCGAATCGACGACCCCGTCCGGATGTACCTGACGCAAATGGGCGAGATTCCGCTGCTCACCCGCGATCAGGAAATCGCTCTCGCCAAGAAGATCGAAATCACTCGCAAACGATTTCGACGCACACTGTTGGAAAGCGATTTCGCGTTGCAACAATCGTTGGACGTGATGATCAAAGTCCACGAAGGCGACTTGCCCTTCGACCGCACGATCAAAGTGTCCGTCACCGAAGGATTCGAGAAGCATCAAATCCTCGGTCGCATGGGACAAAACATCGCGACACTCGAGTACCTTCGCGATCAAAACATTGCCGATTTCGACATTGTCGTCTCGCCGGATTCGAGCAAAGACGACAAGAAAGCCGCCACCGCACGGATGGAAATTCGCCGTCGCAAGATGGTGAATCTCATCGAAGAACTTTCGCTCCGCACCCAACGGTTGCAACCGACGCTGCGAAAGCTCGAACAGATTTCCCGCCGCATGACGGAAATCGAACGGCAAATCAAACGGCTGCGACGACTCAAGAGCGCGAAAGACGAACGAGCCAACTTGCAACATGAATTGCAAGACCTGATGACGATGACCCGTGAAACGCCGGATTCCCTGCGAAAACGGGTCAAGCTGATCAATCAACGCTTCGGTGCTTACGAGCAAGCCATGCGGGAACTGTCCGGCGGTAACTTGCGACTGGTGGTATCAATCGCCAAGAAATACCGCAACCGTGGGCTGTCGTTCTTGGACCTCATTCAAGAGGGCAATACTGGGTTGATGCGAGCCGTCGACAAGTACGAATATCGTCGCGGTTACAAATTCAGCACCTATGCCACTTGGTGGATTCGCCAAGCGATCACGCGAGCCATCGCCGACCAAGCCCGGACCATTCGGATTCCGGTGCACATGATCGAAACGATGTCCAAGCTGCGGAAGGTCAGCAAGCAACTGCTCCAAGAGAAAGGTCGCGAGCCCACCATCGAAGAAACCGCCGAAGCCGCTGGCGTGTCACTCGAAGAAACCCGCCGCGTGATGAAAATTAGCCGCCACCCGATCAGCTTGGATCGCCCGGTCGGCGAAAGTGAAGACAGCTACTTCGGCGACTTCATCGAAGACGAGCAAAGCGAAAGCCCCGTTTCGGCAGCGACGCAAGAAATGCTCAAAGACAAAATCGATGTCGTGCTGAAAACCCTCACCTATCGTGAACGCGAGATCATCAAACTGCGATACGGCCTGGGTGACGGTTACACGTACACGCTCGAAGAAGTCGGTCGTATCTTCAAAGTGACCCGCGAACGGGTGCGGCAAATCGAAGCCAAAGCCGTCCGCAAGTTGCAGCATCCCGTGCGAAGCAAGCAACTAAAAGGGTTCTTGGATGGATTGCTCGTCGGAGCAGTCAACTAAAACGGTCAAAGCCGGTCATTACTGACCGGCTTTTTTCTTTGGCCATTGCAAAATTCGAATCAAGAAGGAAACAATGCAACAGAGTTGTCGGTCGATATTCCAGGGGAGCCATTGATGTCCGAGGTTGATCTGAAGGAACTGCACGATTTGCACTTGCAGCTGCATGATGTGCAAAAGTCGCTACGGCGGGGGCCGAAGCAAATCGCCCGCTACCAGCAAGCCATTGAGACGCGACAGCAAGAACTTCAAGATGCCAAGCAACACCTCAAGGATTTGCAGCACACCGCGAGTGTGAAGAACCAGGACTTGCAGGTTCTCGAAAGCAAAATTGTCGACTTGAACGTGAAGCTGAACGCCGCCAAGACGAACCAAGAGTTCGATGTCTTTCAACGGCAGATCGAAGCCGACACAACCGCGAAAGAAGTGGCGGAAGTCGAAATTTTGGAAACTTTGGAACGGATCGATCACCAACAAGGTGCGGTGAAGAAGGCCGAGGCTGCCGTTGTCGATGCCGAGGCGGAAGCCAAAGAGATCGCGGAAAAAATCGCCGCCGCTGAAGCCGGCTTGAAGCGACAAGAAGAAGAACTGGCTGGCCAAGTGGCGGACCGAGAAAAGCTGATTCCGGCGACCGTTCTGAAGCAGTACCGCCGCGTTGTGGCCGTTCAGGGGGCCAACTGTCTGAGCCCGGTCGAAAATAAAACCTGCCAAGCGTGCTACACCAAATTGAGCCCACAACACAACGTGGAAGTCAACACAGGCAAATACCTGTTTTGCCGCTCGTGTGGTCGGTTGCTTTACAAAGCGTAACGGTTTGTCGGGTGTGGATGGTCGGTTGGTCGCTACCGGTCCGAATTGTTGTTAGTTTCTTTGGGAATTCCAAATCCTCGCTATGCGAACTTTGATTGCCGGTGCTGAGTGTGTTCTGCCGTCTGGAAAACAGTCGGTGAATGTGTTGATCGATTCCACATCAGGGAAGATTCTTGATCTCGATCCGGCGACGACGGCCGCGGTCGATCAGCGTGTGGATGCAAGTGGTCTCCATTTGTTGCCGGGCGTTGTCGACGATCAGGTGCACTTTCGCGATCCCGGTCTAACCCACAAAGAGGATTTGCACACCGGCAGTTTGGCGTGTGCGAAGGGCGGCGTGACGACGTTCTTTGAAATGCCGAACACGAATCCGAATACCATTACTAAGGAAGAGCTGCACAAGAAACTCGACCTAGCGGCGTCGAAGTGTGTGGTGAACTACGGTTTCTACATTGGTGCCACGCCGGATAACGTCCCTGAATTGCAATCGGTGAACCGTACGCCGGGCATCAAGATTTTCATCGGTTCAAGCACTGGGAATTTGCTGGTCGACGAGCAAGCCGCGCTCGAGAAAATCTTCGCGGAAACGTCGCTGCCGATTTGTGCTCATTGCGAAGATGAAACAACCGTCCGAGCGAATGCAGCTCGGTTGGATGGCGGAAAATCCTACGCGGATCATTCGCTGATTCGCGATCATGAAGCCGCTTTGATTGCCACAAAACGGTCGGTGGATTTGGCGGTGCGGCACAATCATCGATTCCATGTGCTACACGTTTCGACCGCTCACGAAGCGGAGTTCTTGCAGGAACACCACAATCTCATCACCGCGGAAGCGTGCCCGCACCACTTGTTCTTCAACATCGACGATTACGAACGTCTCGGTTCGTTGGTGCAGATGAATCCGTCGATCAAAACCGATTGCGACAACCGGGCGTTGTGGGACGCATTGCGGTCGAATGTCATTCAAGTCATTGCGACTGATCACGCACCGCATACGTTGGAAGAGAAGGATCAGCCATACCCGAAATCGCCGTCCGGTGTGCCGGCTGTCGAAAACTCGTTGGCGTTGATGCTGGATGCCGTCCATCGTGGTGAGTGCACCTTGGAACAAGTCGTCCACTGGATGTGCGATGCTCCCGCACGTGTTTGGGACGCGGTCGGGAAGGGGCGGATCGAAGTCGGTTACGATGCCGACTTGGTCCTCGTCGATTTGGAGCGAACGCACACGATCCGCAATGCCGAGCAAGTCACGAAGTCCAGGTGGAGTCCATGGGACGGCGTGGCGTTGACTGGGCAACCTTTGAAGACCTGGGTTGGTGGGAACCTCGTTTATGATGACGGTCGCTTGGACACCGAGCATCGCGGAGCGGAAGTGCAATTCGATCACGATCGCGGCGGCTATTGGGCCACAACAGACTAAGATCGCTGCGGTTGGAAGTTGTTTCCTTCAAACGCACGTCTGCTGGACGCAATAGAATCGGTTGATCTGACATGTTTTTTGGTCAAGTTATATTGCACAAATAGTCACTGGTCGCCATTGTATGTGGCCTTCCATTGACCAGGTCATTCGAGAAATGCCAAACCGCTGGAAAGTCATTCGATGCGAGCTGTGCGACTCAGCCCCCAGGGACTGGATCTGAAAGTCGATTTCCCGCCTCCGCAGCCAACCGAAAACGAAGTGTTGGTTCGTGTGTTGAAAGCTGGGATTTGTGAAACGGATTTGCAATTGATTCACGGATACATGGGGTTCCGTGGCACATTGGGACACGAATTCGTTGGGGTTGCCGAAAGCGGTCGGTATGCCGGTCAGCGTGTGGTTGGTGCGATCAACTGCGCATGCGGTGTCTGCGAAACCTGCCAACAGAATCGCCCGCACCATTGCCCGCATCGTTCGGTACTCGGCATTTTGGATCGTGATGGTGCATTCGCCGACAAACTGGTTCTGCCGGAACGCAATCTCTACCCAGTGGATGATAGTATCCCGACAGAGCACGCGGTTTTCGTCGAACCATTGGCAGCCGCGTTACGCATCTTGGAGCAAGTCCCGATCGACTCCCGACATCGCGTGTTGATTCTCGGTGACGGTCGGTTGGGGAATCTGTGTGCTCAGGCGATCGCCACGACGGGAGCGAACTTGGCCGTCGTCGGCAAACATCCCGAGAAACTCGCGTTGCTCATCAATGAAGGCATCACGACGCATTTGCTAGACAATCTTGATCTCTCCAAACGGGCTGATATCGTGGTTGATTGCACCGGTTCGGAGAACGGGTTCTCCACGGCGTTAAAGCTCGTTCGACCGGAAGGCACGATTGTGCTCAAAACGACCGTGGCCGGTGAGCAAACAACTCAGCTTTGGCCGGTTGTGGTGGATGAAGTGAAGGTCATTGGGTCACGCTGTGGAAATTTCGTGCCGGCTCTCGAAGCATTGCGACAGCACCGTGTGAACGTGGCACCGATGATTTCCGCGATCCGTCCGCTCGAAGATTATCACGCTGCCTTTGACGACGCCCGCCGAAAAAATATGATCAAGGTTCTGTTTCACATCAGCGATTGATTTCTGCGAGCGCTCTATGTTTCGTCTTCTCGTGATCGTCACCGTTTTGGCTGTTTCGACTGGCTCTCGATTGACCGAGGCGGCTCCGAATTTCTTGGTCTTCATCGCAGACGATCAGGGGTTTGGCGATCTGAGTTGTTACGGACATCCCACGCTGAAAACGCCACACATCGACCGCTTGGCTCGCGAGGGAATGCAATTCGAACGGGCGTTCCTCACGACGAGTTCGTGCAGTCCCACGCGATGCAGTTTTCTCACCGGCCGCTACCCGCACAACACCGGGGCCGAAGACCTGCATGAACCGTTGCCATCCAGTCAGAAATCGCTCGCCGCGTACTTGCAACCAGCGGGCTATCACACAATGGCCGTCGGCAAATGGCATCTTGGCAATGACGAAAAAGCCCATTGGAACGCGATCCAAGAATGTAGTGGTGCGGAGACAGCGACAAAAGCCATCAAGTTGCTCCAAGCTCGCCCGAAAGACCAACCGTTCTTCTTCTGGGTGGCATCGAAAGATCCGCATCGGCCGTTTGACAAATTCAAACCGGTCCGTAGGACGGCCGAAGACGAAATTCTTCCACTCTACACGGCGAAAGATGTCGTCGTGCCGCCGTATCTGCCGGATCATGAGTTGATCCGTGAAGACATCGCAGATTACTACAATGAAATCGTCCGCTTCGATCATCATGTGGGAGAGATTCTCGACGAACTTGCCGAGCAGGATGTGCTCGACGACACCTTCATCGTGTACCTTTCCGATAATGGCATGCCGTTTCCGCGGGCGAAAACGACGCTGTACGATTCCGGCATCCGCACACCGCTCTTGATTCGTTATCCGCCGCTCGTGAAAGCCGGTCGCGTGCAACGGGAGTTGGTGAGCAGCATCGACGTGACCGCCACGATGCTCGAACTCGTCGACATCGACGCACCCACGGTGCAGGGCCAATCGCTCAAGAACCTGCTGACCGATCCGGAAGCGACTGGTCGAGAGGCAATTTTTGCCGAAGCGAATTGGCACGACTTCGAACAATTCACGCGAGCCGTGCGGACCGATCGGTTTCTGCTCATTCGCAATTACTATTGGCAAAAACCGTTATGGAATAGTGTCGATTCGGTCAACTCGATAACGTGGATTGGCTTTCAACAGGCGTTATCGCAAGGCGAACTCACACCGGCTCAGAAGTTCCTACTCGTCGAACCGCGACCGTTCGAAGAGCTTTACGATTTGCAACTCGATCCGCATTCACTCGAAAACGTGGCGAGCGATCCGCAGTACACGGAACACCTCAACGATCTGAGAATTCAACTCGATAACTGGCGGGTCGAGACCAACGATGTGATGCCGGAGGAACCACGTCGTGACGGTTGGACTCGCGACGGTCGTCCGTTGCCGCACAATCAACCCTGGTACGATCGGTATATCAAAGCCGGTGGCGAGAACAACTTCGAGAAGTTCTGATTCGCTTCATGGACCGCGTCACTCTGGCATGTGTTTCATGGCGACGGAGTTGATGCAATACCGCATTCCGGTGGGTGGTGGGCCGTCGGGGAAGACGTGACCCAAATGCCCCTCGCAACGGGCGCAGCGAACTTCCGTGCGTGTCATGCCATGGGATGTGTCGGTGTGTTCGCTGACAGCCTCTTCAGAAATCGGCTCGGTGAACGAGGGCCAACCCGTGCCGGATTCGAATTTCCCGCCGGAGCGAAACAATGGATGTCCGCAGCCGGCACACACGTACGTGCCCGGTTCTTTCGTGCCGACAAAACACCCCGTGCCCGCCCGCTCGGTGCCGTGTTGTCGGAGCACGTAGAATTCCTCCGGCGACAATCGCTCCCGCCATTCGTCTTCGCTCAATCGAAACGGTTCCACCATCGGTCTCTCCTCAATTGCAGTTGGGACTCGCTGTATGAGCATTGTAGGAGATCGTTGGTGGAGACAAGCCCCAATCGACTAGGTGACTGTTTGTTCCGTATTCGTCGCGATACCACATCTTGTGGATCTTGACGCGAGCGATCTCAAACAGTACCTTTGCCGCTGAGTGAGTGTCCGAAAGGACTGGGGTACGAGCGGCAACGACGGCTTCGCCCACCGGGTGTCGCATCGACCAACAGCGGGCGATCGGAAGGAGTTCGAGAATGCTGGTGCTGACGCGAAAGCTCAATCAAAAAATCATGATCGGTGATTCCATCGAAGTCATGGTGGTGGAAATTCGAGGCGACCGTGTTCGTCTGGGGATTGCCGCCGACAAATCCGTCCCGATTCATCGGGAAGAAGTCTACAACGCGATTCAAGATCAGGAGTGCGAACCGCAAACTGCGTGAGGTTTTCCTCAAGCAAACATGAGTACGCATTTTTCAGAAGCGGCGGAATCCCGGTTTCGCCGCTTCTTTGTTGCGCGGAGTCGGCTAGAATGGTCGACACGCACGAGCAAGTTTTGAAGTCAGGAAAAGTCCGATGTTTGTCGATCGAGTGGAAATCTATTGCGAAGCCGGTGACGGGGGCAACGGCTGCATGAGTTTCCGTCGGGAGACGCACGTCCCACGCGGCGGTCCCGATGGCGGTGACGGTGGCAAGGGTGGCGACATCATCATCCGAGCCGAGTCGAACATTTCCAGCTTGGCGAACATCGTTGGTCATAAACATTGGAAAGCCGGGCGCGGTGGGCATGGCGAAGGCAACTTGCGGACCGGCAAGAACGGCGATGATGCCCTGATTCTCGTTCCGCCGGGCACATTGGTCAAAGACATCGAACGCGGTCACGTCCTGAAAGATTTGGCGACCGACGGCGATTCGGTGATTCTCTGTCGCGGTGGCAAAGGCGGACGCGGCAACAAACACTTTGCGACGGCGACGCATCAAACGCCACGTGAGTTCGAACCCGGCGAAACCGGCGACAAACGCAGTGTGCTGCTCGAACTGAAACTCATTGCCGACGTCGGTTTGATCGGCATGCCGAACGCGGGCAAAAGCACGCTGTTGAGCCGGCTATCACGGGCGACTCCGGAGATCGCGAATTATCCGTTTACCACGAAGTACCCGAACTTGGGGTTGGTGTCGGTGGGGTTTGATGATCACTTCGTGCTTGCGGACATTCCCGGTTTGATTGAGGGAGCCCATGCGGGGGTTGGGTTGGGGCACGAGTTCCTCCGCCATGTCGAACGCACGCGGGTCTTGGTTCACCTGGTGGAACCTGCCCCGATGGACGGCAGCGATCCGGTGGAAAACTATTTCAAGATCCGCGAAGAACTGCGGTTGTACGATGCGGAGTTAGCCAAGCGTCCGGAGCTAATTGCCATCACCAAAAGTGAACTCCCTGATGCCGAGGCAGCCGCCGAATTACTCGCGGAGAAACTTGGTCATCCGGTGCGTCAGATCTCTGCGGTGACCGGAGACGGGCTCGACCCGTTGAAACAAAAAATCATCGAGACCCTAAATTCACTGCCGGAAGCTGAAACTGAATCCGCTTGAACTTTGCGAGCAGGTAACGGAAAAGACCAGGCACGATGCAAGTCTAACCCGAGCCGTCGCGTTGTGATTTCAGTTGCGTGTAGAGTTTTTTCAACTCTGGGCGAAGTTCTTCCAGTTCGGGGTTTTCGATCAGCTTTTCGATGCTGACGAGGTTTTCGAGCTGACTTCCTTCACTGAGGTGGGGCATCATCTGCGGGAGTGTGGCTTGCACGTGGGTCAGAAGACGCTTGAGGTCTTTCATCTCGTAGCGATCCGTTTCCGAGAGCATTTGCAGGCAACCGGTGAACGTCATCGCGAAGCCTTTTTTCATCCGGTTGTAACCTTCCATGCGGACAGGGTACGTGGGATCGTTCGGATCGAGTTGCGGCAGCAATTCGGTCGCCAATTCCCGGATGACTAAAGACAGCTGCATTTGAGCGCCAGCCAATTCCACAATCTCGCCACTCAAGCCCGATTGCTGAGCGGAGAGTGAAAGATAATTCCAAAAAACCGTGTTCAAGCCCTGAGTATGTGCCAGTGACGCTGGCATGCGTTGTTGCATCGGCACTTGGGAATTGCGGTAGAATTCCAGGTTCTCGGTGGAGACTAGCCGAGCAAACACGTCGCCAGATTTCGGGCTTTGATATCGTGGAAGCTGCGTGGCATCTCGCTGAGCGAGTTGGCCAATGATCGCAGCGATGCCGGTGAACTCAGATCCAATCCATTCCCGATCCGGAGCCGGCAAACCGAGCCGAATGTATTCTTCAGTTGTCAGCGAGTTGTCCGCTAACGGCTTCAGTTGTGCGGACTCCGCCGGCACGACCGGGTAACGCGGGTCGGGTGGAGTATCGAATGCCGACGCGTCCGCATTGTGAGCCGGAACCGCGGTCTCCGGAGCAGTTTCCGTTTCACACCCCAAACACGCCACAAGTAGGAATCCGGCTAGCCATCGTGAAGCCATGGAACAAGTTCCCAAAAAACTCAAATCGGCATGTGACACTCCGAATGTCATCATACTGGTCAGTCTGCGGAAATGTCATGCTCGGTGCGTTTTCCAGTCGCATCCCTGGTGAAACGGTTAACCGTCGTTGCTTTGGATTTTCTGTTTCAGATCAATCTGCTTGGCGTTTGCGAGATAGTCGAACCGCTCGGGGTGGCAGGTGAAGATGAGAACTTGCAACGGTGAAATCGGCGAACCATCGTCCGTCGTGCCCCGACCGGCGGCGGCCTCTTGCAAGATTTCCACCATGCGACGGTGTTTCACGGTGTCCGCATGGGTGAGCGGATCATCGAGCAAAGTGACGTGACGTTTTCCGCCCGCGACCAACCGTCCGATGGCCAATCGCACCAAGAGCGCCAATTGCTCAAGTGTGCCGTACGACTCGTCATCCATTTGCACGGGTGTGTCGATCGCGGGCAGACGCATACCTTGCGGGAGATATCCCTTTTCGAATTCGACGGCTTCGTATTCACTCAGCCCCAGCCGATGCGACCACTGCATGACCTGAGTAGCAATTCGACCGGTGGTGGCTCCGACTTGCTGATCGCGACAAGACTCGAACAAATCCAACAACAACTGATGGGCATTTGCGTCGATGGTTTTTTCACGGTGCAGGGCTTCCAGTCGGTGCAACTCGGCTTCGGCGGCGGCGAGTTTTTCGTGCAAGCCTTCTTTCGATTGCAATTGCCCACGGATGAGCGTCGCCTGATCGGTCTTGGATTGGATGCGTTCGCGTCGTGTCTCGCGAGCTTGCCGAGCACCAACCAATCGAGCTTCGATCCCCAATTCTTCCTCAGTCAACGCCGTAGCATGCACTTGTTGCCGGGCCGCCTCGCAAGCCGTCTCGGCATCCGCCGTTGCTTGTTTCAATGTCGCCTCACTGCCGAGTTCCCGCAATCGCCGTTCGGTGAGGTCCTGTTCGGTCGTCAGTTGAGCGAGTTGAAGACGCATATCGGCGGTGGCGTTTTCGGCTTCGTCTTTGGCGGAAATGATCTGAGCATGAGCAGTCTCGAGTTGGTGCAATTCATCACGCAGTTTGCGTTCGGCTTCATCGACGGACTTCTTCTCGATAGCCAGTTCTTCGCGGTTGGGTGTCCAGTCCTGCAGTTCCGGTAAGCGTTCGAGAATCGCCTGGCGGCCGAGTTCCAATTGTTCGAGTTTCGCCGTCAGCGTTTCGCGGCCGTCCGGTGCAATCCCGCGTAATTGCTTTTCGAGTTCTGTTTGCTCCTTCCGCAATCCGTCTCGCCGAGTTTGCCGTGTGACGAGTTCATCGAGTGCGGAATCGTTGCTCGCATCCAATCCGAAACTCCGCAGCGTATCGGCGTATTCGGTTTTTAGTTCATCGAGTTGGCGGGCGGACTCGGCCAATGATTCGTCCTGTTGACCACGAACCACTCGAATCTCGCCCCAACCGGGCACACGTAACGTAATGCGTTGTCGGAAGGCGTGTCGTTGCGGTTCTTCGGCCGACGTTCGCAGCGAGGTTTGTGGCTCGTCATCGCTGAGCAGTTCCACCTCGGCATTTGATTCCGTTTGGATTTCGAGTTGTAACGCCGCCGCCGCGACTTCGGCTTGCAGCGTCCCAATTCGACGGGCAGTGTTCCGCAGCGATTCCAACATTCTTTTGTCGGGAGCTGAGAGTGTGTGCAACTCCTGTTTGATGCCGACGAGTTTTTCTTCCAGGGATTCGAAGTCTTTGATCTTCGCTGTCAGGTTTGCTTGTTGCTCGTGGATGGTCAGGAGCTTTTCACGTTCATCGCAAGCGGTGCGGGCTTTGGCGAGTTTCTCACGGTCCGTCCGACGCTCAGCGAGTGTGCGGGTGAGCGTTTCGAACTCCGTCGTCGTTCGCTGCTGCACTTCCTGGGCGTTTTCCAAGGCAGCTCGATTCTTGAGCGTTTCGCGTTCGAGACGTAAAATCGTTTCCCGAGTTTCTTGGAATTCGTTCCACGTTTTCTTTCGCTGGGCAAGTTCCTTCTCGGCGGCGTCTCGGGCGGACTTGGCTTGTTCGTGTTGCGATTGTCGGGCGGCCAAATCGCGTGTTTGTTTCTCCAATGCGATGACATCCTGCTCCGCTTCGGCAAGCCCTTCGCGAGCGTTGGCGATCTCGGCTTCGAGTCCTTCGTGCTCGCTGACCAAGCTTTCGCTTTGGATTTGTTCCAGTCGCAACTTGCCGACGCGTTCTCGAACGGACTCCAGTTCGCCCGCCAAGATGGCGACCGGGGAATTCGATTTGAAGTTCCCCTTCCGCGTAAAATACTCGTCCGCCGCCTTGCGGAGCACATCGTGAAAGCCCCAGTCATGCGAGGTCAGCAAGGTTCCGAGAACGGCTTCCAAACGTTGTCGTAGAGAACTGCTCAGCTTGTTTGCATCGGGCAGCCGAACTTCGCCCTGCGTGAGCCAAAGCAATTCATTCAGCCCCTCTGTGGATTTCTCAGCTCCCAACAGAATGCGGGCTTGCCGACCGGCTTCCTTGTCACGTTCCAGCACGGTTTCGCCGGTCGTGGTGATTTCCTTCAACCACGCTTCGCCGTCTTTGCGTGTCGAGAACACCTTGTGCAAGCGGTATCGCTTTTGATCGACTTCAAATTCGATATCCACTTCCGGCGAGGCTTGCGAACGCCTGGGCATACAATTCTTGATGGACGTCGCGGACGAAGAATGATCGAAGTCGAACAACCCGTATCGCAACGCGAGCACAATCCCCGATTTGCCCGTCCGATTCGGACCGTGCAACACAACGAGATCGTGGTTCAAGTCTTCGAGGTCGAGCGACTCGATGTTTCGCCAATTCCGCAGATGTAGACCGTGCAGGATCATTTCAATAGTCGGGATTCAAAGGGGATTGGGCTGAGTGAAATCTCGCTGTTATTTCACTTTCGCCGCGAGTTTGTAGAGCACTCGCGTGGCGTGTTCGATGACGGCGGGATCGGTATCGGGGCTGGCCGTTTGCGAGAGTTCTTGCAATCGCTGATGAACTTGACCCAGCACACCGGTGCCGATGATTTCGCGAACTTCCTCGGAAGTCGGTTCGACGGTCAATTCTTCATCGTCCAATTCCGAAACCGCATACCGACCGAGCACGTCGCGAAGTTCTTCCACACGATGCAACACACCCACCGGCAGGGTGCCGGTCAGCTTGAGTTTGAGCAACATGCGTTCGTAATTTTCTTGCTCGGCCACTCGCTGCAAGATGGCGTCGAACTCGGCTTCATTGGTGACGTGTTCGGTCCGCGATCGCCAACGGAAATGCTGGACGTTCACGCTTTCCACCGTCGGAGTGGCTCCCGGTTTTTCGATCGTCACACGCAACGCGGTTCCGTCTCCGGTATCGAGAAACTCCTCGCGATCGGTGCCGGAAGAATACGGTTGCCAACCGGCCACGCGGGAGTCGTCACGAAACCGCATCGGCTCATGCACACCGGGGTACGCCATGCGAACCGCGGATGCGTCGCTGGTGTAGAGTTTCTGCCCATGCCAGTGTCCGAGCGCCAAATAATCCAAGTCGAGATCGGTGGGAGCGGACGGTGAAATGGGGTGGTCATCGGTCGGCAAATCTGGGCGGTCCATCACGCTGCCGTGTGCGATGCCGATCCGAAAACCGTCGTCATCGGTGCGGGGATGATCGGCGATCCAGCGTGTGGGATCGTCTGCCGATCGCTTGCGAAAAACAGGGCAGGGCAGGATTGTCACTCCCTCGATTCCCGTGAACGGTTGCCGCTCGCACAGCAGTTGCACGCGTTGGTTGCTCGTGCCGTCCCATGGAGGCATTTCCCACAACGAACCGGGTTCGTACGGATCGTGGTTGCCGGGAATCAACAGTACCGGCACGGAGAAACTTTCAAGCAATTTGAACGTCCGATTCGAGATCGACCGACTCACGCGGACGTCGTCGAATAGATCGCCAGCGATGATCACAAATTGATCACCCGCTTCGGATGGATCGACTTCATCGCGGATTCGTTCGAGAGCCGCAAACCGGGCTTCCCGAATCCGGTCGATCGCTGTGCCGTCAAACCGTGTGATCCGCAAACCGAGATGCAAGTCGGCAACATGCAAAAACCGCAGCATGAGATTCCATGATTCCGTGAAAGCAATGATTTATGACGGATGAGATTCCAGGGCGTCGTTTTCGTCGGCTTTGGTTGGCATTGGTGTCGGTGGACTTGGCATCAAGAAATTCTCGATTTCACTAACGCTGAGGAACGTCAACAGCAGCAACCAATCTGCCGAGGGAAGATGATACAGAAAGACGCCAAACGCCAACGCACCGAGCAGGCCACTTTGCATCAGCGGCTTCCGATCGCGGGGGATCAGCGTATTGCGAATCAGCAAATACGCCAGTGGAATGAACGGCAGCAAGTGGAATGACTTCCCAACTAACGGCAACCGGAAATTGAAGTCGAAAAGTTCGTCCGGTTTCTTGAGGTTTTCAATCCACGTTTGTCCCCAAAACGGTGCTTTGGCATCGAAACCGGCGATCTGCGAAATCGCGGTGTGGAAGGAATAGAAGATCAGCCCGATCACCAAGAACGACACACATCCCGCAAGGGGATTGAATCCCACAGACCGCAACCGTTCTTGTTGCTCCTGTCGCATTCGTTGCGGGTCGCCGGCGTATTCAAGCCGAATCGCGTCCAACTCGGGCTTGAGTTGTTTGATCAGCAAGCTGTTGCGACGTTGGGAAATCGTCATCGGTAACAGAAACAATCGAACGATAAGCATACCGAGCACAACACTCATGCCGTAATCGTTGACGTACGATTCAAGCCATTCGATCAACTGTTGGGCTGGTTCGCCAATCGAGAACGCGAAGACGGTCGGTGGGTAACTCAGCATGAGCAGCATCAATTCGAGGACAGAACTTCGGCGAGGTAATCAGCGACACCTTGAATGTCGGCTTCGGTGACCACGTCGATATTGCTTTGCCAACGCGGGATGCCTCGTCGATCGAAGACCGTCATGCCTCGGGTCAGTTCGCCGTTCGTTTCCACATCGACGGCCATCGGTTCTCGCTCGAACAAGCGTGGACGTGCCAACGACGCCAAAGCTACCAACTCTGTCAACGCCACACCTTCGATCCCCAAATGCTGATGGTGAGCGCGAAAAGCGAACGGCAACAGACGGTCCAGCAGGCTGACGACTTCTTCCTTGGCCTTAGATTTGATGCGGTCGAATTGATCGAGAGTGAGCAGAAACTTTCGGCTGACGTCCAAAGGAACCAGCGTTTTTGACGCGGGGGAGGTCAGCACTTGTCGAGCGGCTTCGGGATCGGCGAAAACGTTGAATTCGGCAGCCGCGGTGACATCGCCACCCGTCGCGACCGTACCACCTGCGAACACGATTCCATGAATCAAATCGAGGAACCCCGGAAACCGTTCGTTGGCCAATTCCAAGTTCGTCAACGGACCCAGACACAACAGCGAAACTTCATTCGGTTCCGACCGGACAATGTCGATCATGAGTTTGGCCGACTCATGACGATGGTGCAGGTCGGCCATGCGAAATTCCCAGTCACCCATGCCGGATGGCCCGTGCAACTGCGTCATCGAGACATCGGCCGGACCGACATCAATCTGGCTGACCGCCGCCTGACCGTCCGAGAAACCGAAACGCGGCCACTTGAGTGGATCGAGATGTTCCACCACCGCTTGCACGTTCCGAAACGCCGATGGACCACTCACGCACCCTGCGGTGGCCGTCACACCAAGCACATCAAGTTGTGGATCCAGTAACGCCACCGCCAACGCCACGGCATCGCCGATTCCTGAATCGGTGTCGATAATTACCTTCTGGCCCACGACCGACCTCCATTGTGCTCGGTGAAAACTCCAAGCCCGCATTGTAGCGCAGCGACGGCTGAACAGTCAAATCGTTGGATTCAGTCGCGTCTTGAGTTTGCGAAGGCGGTGAAGACGTTCATGCCAGAATCACAACCAACAAAAAAAGCCCTAACCTCTGGTGAGGCAGGGCTTTTCGAAGTGGACAGGGGGGGAATCGAACCCCCGACACCAGGATTTTCAATCCTGTGCTCTACCAACTGAGCTACCTGTCCGACGTCACTTCAACTAGGGCGGGAACTCAACGCTCACGCCGCTGGTCTCTCAGAAACGTATTATTCCGGCGAGGATAGCAATCATTCCCAGAAAATCCAAGCCTCCTCGGTGATGGAATTGAAGAAATCACGACTTCGTCGGTCTCGAAGCAAGTTCACGCCTGTCTTTCCTGCGAATCCGGCATCAGACGTTCCCGGAGTGTGATCTTATGAGCAGTTCTGGCGGCACGCTACGGCGTATTCGGTTTGACGGTGATAGCGTTCTCATCGATGCCGACCACGACGAGCCCGTTGTCGAGGGTGTCTCCCACTTGCACCATTCGGTTATTGACCAATGCCATCATCCCATTCTGACCGGAAACAACCGCCGTCACACGGAGCGTCTGTAATGTGGTTGCGGATGGCGTCACGGGGGCGGATTCGTCTTCGTCGGGTTCCGTTGTCGAGTCGGGTTCGACGGGCGGCGGTTTCGGAATATGGAACGGATTGTGGGCGAGCATGTCATCGAGACAGCAACTCGGCCATGGCGGGAGCACGGTGAGTGCTTGCTTCGAATTACTGGACGGTTTGTCCTGTTTCGAGGCTTGTGAATTCGACTTCCGTGGTGCAAGGCTTTGCTGTTCGTTGAACCCTTCGTCTTCGAATACGACCGAAAAAAGAACGAACCCCAGCACAGGAATGAGGAGCAACTTAATCGTTTGTGAGGAACGTAGATTCATGGCACTGATCAGACATGGCCGTTGGAACGGTTGTGGCGTTACAGGTAGAAGATCGAAATCTCAAGCTCCATACTCAGCCGCGACGTATCGTCTGGCGATTGCGACTGGCGAATGACGAGCCGAGTCACGTCGGTGAGTCGTGGAAGGTCGTTCAAACCGAGCAAAAACCGACACAACGCCGGATAGGTCGCTTGGGCGGAACAGCGGACGGAAATTTCGGAGTGTGGATCGTGTGAGATCGACCGTTGCGGTTCAAACTGCAACAACTGCACACCCGAGTGATTGGCAAGGTCTGAAAGTTGGGCGAGAAATTCCGACTCACTCGGCCGATCGGGAACCATCCGCGTCAGTTGTTGAAGCTGCCGACGTTGAGCTTCCATCTGACTCGTCATTTCGCGGAAGTCGGAATGAATCTTGTCGGTCTGAGCCAAGATGGCTCGATGGGTGTCGATCTCCATTGCGAGGTCCGAACGTGCATCCGCCAACGGGCTGAGAACCGTCCACACCGTCGCGACGACAATTCCAAGAACCAAGCCACCACCGATCCAATCGACGGGAAGAATCCATCGGTTGGCCGAGTTCGCTGGCGAAAACGATTTCATCAGGGAATCAGTAGACACAGGCCACCTCGAACTGACGTTCCGACGCAATGGTCAGGCTTGGCAAAGTCGACCGCAACTGCACGGATCGGAACACTTTGGCTTGTCGTAACGCATCAATGAACTTGGTCACAGCGACCTCATTCTCCGCCGTTCCAAGAATGATCAATTGGTGATCGTAGACCGTCGGCTTCTTGGATTTGGATTTGGCTTTGCCTTTCGTTTGACGTTTCTTCGGTGGCTCCACGGGCGCCCGTTCCTTCCGAGTCAGACGCAACTCGTGCACATGGAGTGTGCCATCGAGCGATCGGCTCCCGGCACTCACGACGGACACCAAAGTCGAAGGCGGTCGATTATGTTCCAACGTATGCACAAGACTGTTCTTCTGAGCGACCTCCCGCGATGCCGCTCGCATTTTGCTCGTCTGCGATTTTTGCTTGTAGATCGGTGCGGTTTTGTGCCGCAACTGTTTGGTGGTGTTCCGAAGATCGTCGAGTGTCCGATAGCCGGTGTAGATACACAGCCCCGCAAACAAGACAGACACGATAACGGCAATCGGCCAAAACCGGCGGTGAGCACGGTCCCGCATTTGGGCCTGGAATGTGGGCGACAACAAATCGATATAGTTCATGAGCGAGCCCTCCGCGTTCTCGTCTGATCCGAAAGCGAGAGCATGGCCATCGCGGCGGCAGGTCCGAAAATGGCTTCTTCCGGAACGGAGTCCGTAGCGGACGGTTCCAGTGACCAACACCGGACCGGCCGACCGACCAGGGGCTCCAGTTTCTTCCGCAGTCCCGGCCAAGTGGCTCCCGCTCCAAACAACCAAACTTCCTCAGGACGATTCGACCTGGGGTTGCGATCGAGATAGGCCAACGTCCGCGTCAATTCCTGCCCAAGATGGTTCAGGTAAGCATCCGTGACCGAGTGCAACAGTTGACGCCAGGAATCGGATGCTGCTGCAGTGACTTCGGGCAAGTTCGGCAACAACAATCGGCATTCCTCGATTGGAAGATTCAAACGGTCCGCCAACCGCCTGAGCAGTTCCGTCGTCGAGCAGTCGCGGAGTGGGCGAATCATTCGTGGTCGGCCATTGTAGATCGACACGAACGTGCTGACCGAGGTTCCCAGATCAATCGCGGCGACCGATCGCGACCCCGCCGCCCAATTCGCCGCCCGTGCCAACGCAAAGGGTAAACCGTCCAAAACGCGGCATCGCAAACCGACCGCAAGCATATCCTCTGCGATCTCGACGGACTCAGCTTCCGACATACTCAACGCCGAAACGGCGACGGTTTGACCATCCCCATTCACCGGCGACTCCGCTCCCATCGACCAGCAATCAGCGACGAAATTCCGACGTCCACTGTCCTCGAGTTCCGCTCGCGTCATCATTCGCAACTCGGCTGATGATCCCGGTGGAAGCTCGAACGTATCAAGTTGCGTTCTCGAAAAAGAAACGACCGCAAAGGCATCTTTCTGCTGGCACAAATGACGACGTGAAAATACAGACGCAAGTTCATCTGCAAGACGCGACGTACCATTGTTGTCCCGCGGAATCGCAAGCCGAACATGATACCGAAGTTGTCCGTCTTGCAGTTTGAGTTGCACGGCTTTGATTGCGCTCGTGCCGACATCGACCCCCCAAGCCGACAGACTCCTGCGTTGCCGGGGAAGCCATCGCGAGAACAATCGAGACCCGAGACCTAAACTCATATTCGGATTCCAATCGTTCTTAATGGGACATCGTGGAGACATCGAGCAAGGGCAGCATCACAGCGAGCACCACACCCGCGACGACCACACCCATGATCACAATAACAATCGGTTCCATAAGTTTGACGAGTTGCCGAACATGCCGTTCGCCTTCATCTTCATAGAACTGACCAACCGTTTGCAGTACGTCTCCAAGCCGACCGGATCGCTCAGCGGTTTCAACCATTTGGGCTGCGCCGGTGGGAACGAAGTTCGATGCCGTCAACGCCTTGCCGACACCGCGACCGTTGGTGACATCATCGATGAGGCGATCGAACAGATCATGGTAAAGGGTGTTCTTCGTGGACTTTCGGCAGAGCTGTAACCCGTCAAGAAGTGGGACGCCCGTCTGAAGCATTGCACCCAACAACTGATACGCTCGCCCAATTTGCAAAGCTTGTGACGCTTTCGCTAGCACAGGCGCCGTCAACGCAATTCGGTCGAACCGGCGTCGAAACCGGTCGTTGCGAATGTTAGAGAACACGAAGCCGCCAATCACTACTAGACCGATTCCGATAACAAGCATATGTGCTTGAATCCAAGTCGCAGAGTCGAGCAGGATTTGCGTGAGCGGTGGGGCAGGTTGGCCGAGATCTTCAAAGACTTGTGAGAACTGTGGTAACACGAGCAGTACCAGTGCTAGCACCACACCTGTTGCCACAAGTGCTAGCATCAGAGGATAGGCTAGGATTGATTTCAGAGTTCCATTGAGTCGAATCTCGTTCCGCAATGACTCCGTAATTCGTTTGAGTACTTCGGTCAACGTGCCTGACGCCTCACCCGCTGCCACACCCGCAACGATTGGTCCGCCAATGGCATCGGAGTGACACGCGAGGGCTACCGAGAAACTGACACCTGCAGACACCTGATCGAACACTTCGCAGAGAATCGTTTTGAGTTGCGAGTGACGACACTGCTCGGACACATTCTGCAACGCCTCCGCTAGGTCCACGCCCGACTGCAACATGATCGCAAGTTGCGAAGTTGTCATCATCAAGTCAGTCCGTGGGATCGCACGGCTTCTCGTCGGTAATGAGAACGATGACGACCGGCTGAGTGCCCCTGGTTTTTGTGCTCGTATTTCGAGCGGAAACAAGCCCTCGCCACGCAAGAGTTGTCGCGCATCGGCCAACGAGGCGGCTTCTATCATGCCGTCCATCGAGGCACCGTTTCTCTGCTTAGCAAGGTATTGAAATTGCATCAATTCGCATCAATCAAACAAAGTCACCGAGGCCACTTCTTCCAAACTCGTTAACCCTTCCTCCGCAAGACGCAAACCCTCTTGCAACAACGTCGATCCATTCTGGCGAGCGTGACATGCTCGGATTTTTTCAAGATCGGTCGTGTCGGTGATTAGTCGTCTCATTTCCGGATCGCAGCTAAGAATTTCGTAGATCCCTTGGCGACCACGAAAGCCCGAATCATGACACTCGCGACAACCGCTGCCTCGCACAAACTGACGACGCGAGTCACCAAGATAGTGCAGCATTTCTAAGTACTCGGCAGTCGGAAAGTAATGCGATTGGCAACTCGAACACACGGTTCGAAGCAATCGCTGAGCCACCACGCCGACTAAGGCCGCCGCAATCTTATAGGAGGCGACACCCATGTCTAACAGTCGAGTGACGGCAGAAGCACTATCGTTCGTGTGTAATGTGCTTAAGACGAGGTGTCCCGTCAAAGCCGCTTGGATTGCAATCTCAGCGGTCTCGCCATCGCGGATTTCCCCAATCATAATTACATCGGGGTCCTGTCGAAGGATGGATCGCAACGCACCGGCAAATCGCATATTTTGCGAGCTGCCAACTTGAACTTGATTGATGAGTTCCAGTTGATATTCCACCGGGTCTTCAACAGTGACAATATTTCGTTGGACTGATTTGATCAGTTCAAGCGCGGAATAGAGGGTCGTGGTTTTTCCACTGCCTGTCGGACCAGTAACTAAAATGAGTCCATACGGTTTGGCTAGCATACGTTTGAGGACATGCAGTTGATCGTTCGGCAAACCGAGTCGGTTCATGTCAAAGGTGACATTGCGACGGTCTAACACTCGAAGAACCACTTTTTCGCCAAGCACCGTTGGCAACGTCGAGACACGAAGGTCGATCTCACGCCCTTCAACCATCGCATGCACTCGACCATCCTGAGGGATACGATGCTCGGCAATATCTAGTTTTGCCATCACTTTCACACGCGAAACAAGCGCCGGGTGAAAGTCTTTCCGCGGCCGCAAAACCTCACGGAGTTGTCCATCAACCCGAAAACGAACGGACGTATGCTGATGGCCAGGCTCGATATGAATATCACTCGCACCTTGTCTCGCCGCATGTACGACGATGTAGTTGACTAGGCTGACGACCGGGCTGCCTTCGGCCATTTGTGTGACGTCTTGCAGATCGAGTTTAATCGTCTGGGTTTCGACTTCGACGGCATCTCGATCAATGTCGGCGGTGACGGCATCAACCGCAAAATCCTCCTCATAACATCGCTTAAGGGTCTGTTCGACTGCCGACTGCATCGCGAGAACCGGGTGAACTCGCAAGCCGGTCAATCGCTCAATTTCATCAATCCGATTGAGATCCTGTGGTTCACTCATCGCGACGGTGATCGTGTCGCGAACTTTCAGCAGGACGACCGCTTGCAACCGCTCAGCCACACGACGCGGTAGCAGTTTGACAACGTGCGGATCAATCAACCCATCACGCAGTCGCACCGACTCAAATCCAAGTTGCTGCGCGAGAAACGGAAGTACCTCTTCCTCTTCGACTAAACCCATTTCGGTCAACATCTCACCGAGACGAGCTCGCTTCGCAGGCTGTTCGGTGAGCGCGGAACGCAGGTTTTCCGCACTAATTAAGCCGGCTTCGACGAGACGTTCCCCAAGCAAAGGGAATCCTTGATCGTTCGCTGTTGATTGTGTTTCGTCGAGCGTTTCTGATGCGGCGATCATACTGTGAAACTCCCCGCCGCTGTGACCGGATCACTATAGACTTCGAAACGCTTGTCAACTTCAGTGATTCGTAGAATGTCCTGACAAAGCGCATTCGGGCGTGCCAGTCGAAGCGACCCGCCACGATTCTCGCAAGTCTCGAGTGTATCGAGCATCAACTCAAGACCGGAACTATCGACGAGCAGGATCTCATTCATATCAAACACGATTCGTGGAATACCGAGACTAACACCTCGCTCAAATGTTCGAGATGCAGCGTCGACAGATTCGAGATTCAATGGCCCCTTCCCAGAGACAATTGAAGTCGCTCCCTGTTGTTGATGGTTCCACATGATGGATGTTTCCTCATCGGCGATTAGAGAGGCAGGTGAATGGTGAATCTCGATCCCTTATCGAGTTCACTAGACGCGGCAATCTGTCCACCATGCTTACGAATGACTTCAAACGTGAACGCAAGTCCTAGTCCGGAACCCGAAACAGAACGCACCCGTTGATCGTCACTTCGATAGAACTTCTCAAAGACTCGAGGCAACTCCTCGGCTGAGATGCCATAGCCACTGTCTTCCACTTCGAACATCAACAGATCGGAATCGAACTCCACCTTGAACTGCACACGCCCACCATCCGGCGTATACTTGGCTGCATTACCAAGCAAGTTCACGAGGGAACCTGTAATCTTGTCTTTATCGAGTTTCGCCTTGGGGTATTTGGCGGGCAGGATTGTTTCGAACTGGATGTTCTTATGCTGCAGTTCCGGTCGAACATGCTCAATGACTTCGCTGACGAGTCGCTCGAGGTCGACATCACTGACAGTGACTTGCAATGCTCCAGCTTCAAGTTGACTCAAGTCAAGTAGTTCATCGACAAATCGCGCAAGTCGGGTCGCCTCAGCATTGATGTGATTGCAAAAACGCTTCTGCTCCTCGATATCAATATCGTCTTCAAAAGCGAGCGTCTCCGCCAGAGCGCGAATGTTAGTTAGAGGTGTTCGCAATTCATGAGTCGCGGTCAATACAAATTGGTTTCTCGCTTCTTCGGCGAGCTTCTGTGGTGTCAGGTCGCGGAAACACCAGATCGTCTGCTCTCCAGAGCGATCAAGTTGACTTCGACTAACTCGCAGAACGCCATCCGTCAGATTCTTGCCAGCATGCAATTCGAAGGCAATCCGACGGGCTGAGCTTTCGAGATGGTCATGCAAATGAGGGTTGTCTGCTCCGAAGTTCTGGACGAGAACTTCACTAACTCGTTTTCCAGTCGCTTCATCACTACTTAGCTTGAGGATCGCGAGACCTGCGGGATTGATCTGCTGGATCGACGATGTGCGATCCGCAATCGCGATGCCATCTGGCAGTGCATTCAATACACGCTCAGAGTTTTGGCCGCCGGATTCCGACGTTTGCGACAGTCGGTGAACCAGTCGATCAATAGATGCAATTTGGCTCAAGCGTTGACTAATGCGGTTCCAACCGTCGGCGGCCTCACCGCCAATCGGAAGTTGTCGGATCGTTGTTTGATGATGATCGACCTGACGAGAGACTGTGACTAGTTCCTGTTCGATTTCCGTCGCGAAGGCAACAGTGCGACGCAGAAGAAAACCACCTGCCAGTAGTACAATGATCGGCAGAACGGTGGTTAATGCGACGAATTCCGTAAACTGCCCGCGGTATGCGAGGTGCAAGGCGAAGACGAGCAGGCAGAGAATACCAGCGAGTCCAATGAGTAAGTACTCGCTGATCAGGCGGCGAACAAGAGTCGGGAAGGCGGGCTTTCCTTGCATGGGATGAACTCAAGTGCTAACAGGCATGAGCAGATAGCAATCTTGATCCTGAAATTAGTAGTGTCCAAGTGCGTCAAGAATGATCTCGTTGCGACGCGACTCAGTCATCGAGTCGGTTTCGCGGCGACGGCATCGGTCCCTGCGTAAAGAACCTCATCGATCCATCGCAAGACCTGTCGTGGACTGAACGGTTTGAAGATGACTCGCGACACTTTCAAAGTTTCTTCGATATATTGCCGATCAATCTCCATTCCTTTGGCGGAACAAAGAAAAATGGGCAACGGCTCTTGAGTGGATTCGGATTCTCGAATTCTTTGAATGAGGTCGAGCCCATTGATGCGAGGCATTTGATGGTCTGTCATCAAAACCTTCGGCCGGACTTCTTGAAGCCGTTCCCACGCGAGTTGACCGTCAGAACATACTTCGAAGGTGAGACCTCGCCGACGAAGATTGAATCCAAGTATGTCTGCGGTAACGCGGTCATCTTCCGCAACAAGCACTTGCAATTCACTCACGTCGTGACTCCCTGAACTCAAATGTACTGACGGCCAAAACAAACTGACGAGAATGACGCAGCCTAGAGATTGTCGAAGCTGGCAGTGTTAATGATGATTTCGCCGGTGGACTTGTCATACTTCCAGTCACCAGCACCCCCAGCACTGAGCGGGGTGCCATCAGAGACGATCGTCACAGAGGCATCGCCAGCAGCACCCGTGATGTGATTCTTAGGGAATGGTCCGCGGAGGAAGGGCTCAAGGTCGCTGAGGAACGTGGCTTCTTCGCCATCTTGACCAGGGTAGGTTCCTGTGGCTCCGAGGTGCATGTCGATTGCATCACGGATCACGCCCAGCGATTGGCTCGTACTGCTAATGCGAGCGTCTTTAGCGGTATCGAACATCTTAGGGGCTGCCACTGCGGCCACAATTCCCATCACAAGAACGACAACGACGAGTTCAACTAAGGTAAAACCTCGCTTCTGCTTCGTGACGTTTTCGCGAGTGTAAGTCATCGGTGGTGTCTCCACGGTAGTCGGTCATAAAGTGTAAATATATGACCCAAGCACGTGTCTTGAGCCAATTAGCAAACTCTCAGTTGTGATAGCATAGGTTACATTTTTAACTCTGTTGAAAAAATGCGACAAATAGTTCTATCGTGGACTATGATTGTGTCGCCTTGTCTAGGTCTTGCAACGGGTCGTAATTTAATGTGTTGCATGCGGTACAAGTGGTAGCAGTCGGTTAATCCGTAAACGTGGAAGACTGTCATGGATTTCTCAGAAAACAGCTCTGCCGTTGGAGAAAATAGTCAATTTGTAGCCAATCGTCTGTCGGGGGTGTTTCCAATGGATTCCTACGCATCGCCGCAGTTGCTACAGCAAGAGATCCGGACGGGATCGAATCACGACACTGGGCCTGACGCACGTGAGATGGAGCTAATGCTCAGCGCGCTGATTGGAAAATCAGCGGGACGTGTGTCTTCGGCATCGATATCGACGACCCAATTACTGCAAAATCTTCATATGGTCGCGAAGATTGCAACCGATCAGAAAGCGGAGATTGATAGTCACGACACTCGCGTTGAAGAGTACATGCACCGAGTGAACTCCAGCTATGAAGAAGTGACGTTCGTTCGTTGGCTTGTGAGTCAGATTCAATTCCGGGGCTTGCAGGATGATGATGAGACATTAGCCGCTCAGATCTGGCCGGAACTGAAGTCAATTCTCGGGGCTGAAGGCGTTTACTACATTAAATGTCACCAGACTGTTCAGCAGACGCCTTCTGAGCTGTGTGTTCCGAGAATCGCACTCGCTGAAGGTCCGCTCCGGCTGGCTAACGAATTGCTTGCGGACCCGACGTCTGCCGAGAAACTGTTGGTCTGGGAATATCCGCAAGTTCACAATAGTGATCAGCGTCCTCATGGTGACGGTGAGTCGGCTGAGGTTTGGTCTTACATCATTGTGCCGGTCGTCAACGAGGCGATTCAACTCGGTTGGATTCTCGCAGTCAATAAAACCGTAGATTCATACTTTGAACGCTCAGCGCACGTGGATGAGTTCCAGCCGTCGGAAGTGGAGTTTGGGACATACGAAGCAACCTTTATGGAGGCCGTTGCCACATTATTAGTCACGCATGCACATAACTATTCGCTCTTCCGTGCTCAAGAGAAACTACTGCTCAACACGATTCGTACGCTCGTCAATGCTGTCGATGCACGCGATCCATACACGCGTGGGCACAGCGAGCGAGTTGCACTCACGAGCCGACGTCTCGCGGAGCAATTAGGGCTTTCGACCAAGGAGTGCGAGGAGATCTATGTGGCTGGTTTGCTGCATGACATCGGGAAGATCGGCGTTCCCGATCGGGTGCTTAGTAAGCCTGGGCACTTGACGGACGAGGAGTTCGAGTTGATCAAGCAGCATCCGACTATCGGTTGTCAGATTCTGCGTGGCCTTGGTGAATTCGCTTATGTGCTGCCGGGAGTTAGATATCACCATGAAGCGTGGGACGGGAGCGGGTATCCGGATGGTCTGGCAGGGGACGCCATTCCCTTCATTGCTAGGATTATTGCAGTCGCGGATTCCTACGACGCGATGACTAGTAATCGTCCCTATCGAAATGGCATGCCGATTGAGAAGGCCGAGAGAATTCTTCGCGAGAATGTAGGAGTGCAGTGGGATGAGAAGGTCGTGGAAGCCTATTTCCAAATCCGAGAGGACATCCACGCCATCGTTGACAGCAGCACTTCTGAATAAGAAGTCGCGGGACCTCGACCATCAGACCTGGGTTGTCTTTTGGAATAACGCGACTTTTCCCCACTGGAGCCCACGGCGAGCGGGTATCACGCTACTTGACGTTGTTGTGACAATGCTGATTATTGGTGTTCTGTCAGTCGCGGCGGTTCCTCAGTACACAGGTATGATGCATCGGTACCGGATCGATGCCGCCGCGAAGCGTTTGAAGACCGATCTCAAGACTGTTCAGACAGATGCAGTCACAAGCAGTCAGACGCGAAGCATCGTATTTGAGCCTGCCGAAGTCTCCTATGATATCGCTGAAAGTGGGCAACTCAGGCAGGAGCGGCGAGTTGACCTGTCGGCGCCGCCATTTCATCTGACACGGATGGAAGTCTTCTCGAATGATCCCGATCTCGAGGGCGAGTTGAACGAAGTCGAGTTTAGTGCGTATGGGTACGCAGACCATAAGTTTTCGATTCGACTGGAGTTGGGGCGGGAGTCGCGACTAGTGACGGTTGAGTCGCGGGGGACGGAAGCGAATATCATTAGTGTGTCGGAGTAGCTCATGCAGTCGGTCCCAAAAGAGTTTAGTGCACGACGCGATTGGCCGACCGGGTTCACGTTGCTAGAGCTGATTGTCAGTATGCTAGCATCCACGGCTTTAGTCGCTGGCCTTTCATCAACACTCTTTGTGGCAACTCAGATTGTCGATCCGCCAAAAAGTCCGAACGCGGCAACAGCCAATGCGTTTATGGATCTGGAACGGATACTTCAAGATCTTCGGTATGCCATCCGAGTGCACGAACTAAGTAGTCATCGTCTTGATGTTGAAGTTCCCGATCGAGATGGTGATGGATCCACTGAGCGTGTTCGATTGGTGTGGTCTGGGGGTTCAGGAGATCCGGTGACGTGGGAATGGAACGATGAACCCGCCATACCAATTGTGCAAGACGTTCACAACTGGGGCGTGACGAGGAGAATGCTAGAGACTGGCGAGATTGTCTTGCTAGAGATGGATCTTCAAGTCGGGTCGGCTTCGTACGGGCGAGTTCAGTCGCAGATTGATCTTCCAAATCGCCCCGAGATGGTTGCAAACTAGCCAGGTTTTTTGTGATGACTATAGGGCGGTTGTGATGTCGAAACGGAACGGGTTGAGTTTGGTGGAGGTCTTGATATCGACATTGCTCGTTGGTGTCTTGCTCGTGTCCGCATTGAAAGCCGTAGGTGCGGTATTGCGACACCGTGATAGTCTGACAGACCGCTCACGGGCCCTAATGTTAGCAAATGGCCTCCTGAGTGAGATTCTTGAAAAAGGATATGCGGATCCAACGGACGCCGATGGTTTTGGATGCGAGACAGACGAAGATGCGAGTGATCGCCAGACGTTTGATGATGTCGATGACTATGCGAATTGGTTGAGATTGCCACCAGAAAATCGCTTGGGAGTGGCTGTGGCGAATTCGGAAGCGTTTCAGCGGTCCGCAACGGTTTTTTATGTCGATCCGAGTGACATTTCGGAGCAGGTTGAGACGGATCTCGGGATCAAGCGGATTCGGGTGGCTGTTGAGGTGAATGGTGTGGAGTTGGCAGTTGTCGAAGCACTCCGGACTCAAGCTCACGATGAAATGCAGCAACAATGATGCGTGCTAGTATTCAAAGTGATCAGAGAAAGTCGTTGAGATCGTTCGGCCTAATGAGTCGTAGAGTCGGGGGTGCGCTCTTTGCACTCGTTGTTTCAGTGAGCTTTCTCGTATCGGTGCTTGGCATGACTGGCATTGTGCTCACGCGAGTTGAGCGTCAAAACACACGTCGTCAGCACGATATGATCCATGCGAAACGGTATGCGCACACGGCGATTGAGTTAGGGCTTGATCGGATCCTTCAGAATCCGAATTGGCGAACACAGTATCCGAATGGTGTTTGGGAGACGATGTCGTTCGCGGAGTCTGGTGAGATTGTGATTGAAGGTATTGATCCTGCCGATGATAGGCTCGATGACAATTCGACTGAGTCTATAAAAATGACAGGCACGGGTGTGGTTGGGATGGCGCGTCAGAAAGAGTCCGTCATTCTTGACTATAAGGATGTCCCATTGGACTGTTTAGAAACCGCCGTTGCCGTTCGAGGAGACATCACAACTAGTTATGCGACTGTTCAGGCAGATGCAGTCATCACGTCGAATGACGATATCTATGCCTGGGGAAGCGAAGTCTATGCAGACGTTGAAGCTGCGGATCGGATCGATGGTTCAACCTACCATGGGCAACAGAGTCCGTCACATACGTCGCGGGAGCTTCCAAGTCGGCTGTCGGTGTTAACGAGCTATCGGCAAGAGGGAACTTGGATTCCCATCGGTTTGTTTCCCTACCGGAACGGTGCCTTTCGAATTGAAGATCGAAGTTTTGATCCAACGACGAACCCCGTTAGTCTCTTTGGGAACGCCAAGGGAATCTATGCGGTCTATTGCTATGGCTATAGTGTTGTTGTCGAAGATAGTCACTTTGTCGGAACTTTAGTCCTCGATAACGCCGGTAGTTCGACACGAGTCACAGGGAACTGCACATTCGAACCTGCGGAGACGGGTTATCCCTCGTTGTTGGTGGACGGGGATCTGACGATCGATCTCAATGCTGATGGAGCCTTGAGTGGGATTGTCTATGCGACTGATGATGTGTTCGTGGATCGACTGCCAATTCTGAATGGTACGCTCGTCGTGGCCGACCGTTTGGAAATCGACGGTCCGATGAATGTTGTTCATAACCTCGACGCAGTTCGACTTCCACCGCCAGGTTTTCGGGCGGCTCAAGGGATGATGAAAATTCGCCCGGGGAGTTGGCGGCGAGAAGTCGATTGAACTTCACCGGGTCAGGAATCGACCCGGTTTGGATTCGGACTCATACTTGTTTTGGCTTGGTGTTGCTCTGTTATGGTTTGTCGTTGGTTGCGGACACCCAGGCGAGTGGGAATCTTGTGATTTGGGTGAGTGCCAATCCGTTGTTCTGGGTGCGGTCGCCGGCACAGTGCGACAACACGACGTGGTCATCAACGAAATCCATGGCAATGTAGCAGTACCAGCCGTTGGGGTTATCTTCGAGAACCTTGGTATGCTGCCAAGTTTGCCCGTGATCCGATGAAATCGCGACCGACAACGGTGTCCGTTTGCCCCGCAATTTGGCTGGGATATTTTGGTGATCGTTCCAAACGAGTAGCAATTTATCGGATGACGGAATGCGTTCGATGGTGGCCGGTGAAACGGGCGACAACATGTTGGACGGCTTCAGCTGCGACCAAGTTGTTCCGTCGTCTTTCGAGTAGGAAACGTATTGGCTTCCCGCATTCGTGCGACACCACAGCATGATGCGTCCGTCGGCGAGTTCGACCACTCCGGGTTCTTGAGTGACGACAGCTTTGCCACCAATTGGTTCCGCCACGGGGACCATGGGGCTGCGTTTCCAGGTTTTACCGATGTCGTCGGAGGTGTAACACACCATGTCCGCGCCGCCTCGCCAGCGTTCCCAACCGGGGGCATAATGTTGAGCCAACGGCACGATCAATCGTCCGCTCTTTGTTTGAATCACCCGGTCGTTATTCAGCACGTAGTAACCGACTTCGTCTTCGGGAACGATCTCAATGGGTTCGCTCCACGACTTGGCTTCGTCTTCGCTGATTCGCAAGACCGGTTCGCAGTCCTGCGTGGAATTCTTGCGGAGATAGAACAACGCGATGCGTTCGTCGGCTAGTCGCAGCAGCGAGACCGACATCACGTTCATTCCGGCTTCATTGTCGACAACGAGTTCGTCGTCTTCCGTCCAAGTTACGCCGCCATCACTGGAGTACCGACCCGCCAAATGGGCTTTCGCGTGATCACCGGCACCGTCTGTGAAGTGCGTATACACCAACAGAAGACGACCGTCTTTCAGCTCGATCATGTCGCCTTCGCTGTTGCGAGGGTTATTCTTCGTTGGTGGCAACAGCACGTTTCGCTGAACCGGGTCAGCCGCTGCTGAGTCTCCATAAAAGGAGACTAACGCGATTCCGAAAACTAGACAGACGCGAACAAGGGAAAATGGCATGGCATCCTCGTCGATTTTGGGGAGACGCTTTTCGGGTCACCCAGGATGCCATAAACCATCGTTGATTGGAAGCATGGAGATGGAAACAAGTTTGGCCGTTCGTTTACCGAATTTCCACGCCTTTGTCACCGGCTTGAACTTCGCCGATTCGCCACGCAAGTGTGTCTTGTCCGTTCAGCTTGGCGAGAATATCGTCGGCGGATTTTCCGGAGACGAGCAGCACAAAACCGACGCCACGGTTGAACACGCGGTCCATTTCATCGGGTTCGACGTGGCCCAGCGAGACGAGCCAATCGTCGACATCGGTTGGAGTCCATGCGGAACGATTCAGCGTCACGCGGGTGTTTTCCGGCAGAATGCGTTCGATGTTCTCTGCCAAACCACCCCCAGTGATGTGTGCCATTCCGTGAACGTCTTCGCGGTGACTTTCGAGAACCGACCGTACCGTGGGAACGTAGATTGTCGTCGGTCGCAACAACGCCTCGCCGACGGTGCAACCGAGAGCGTCGATCTGATCAGACGGTTTCAAACCGGCACGCTCGAAGACAACTTTTCGCAGCAAGCTGTAGCCATTCGAGTGAAAACCGCTCGCTGCCAGGCCAATCGCGACGTCACCAGGCTGAATTGCCGATCCATCGACCAAGTGTGATCGCTCCGCCACACCGACCGCGAATCCGGCCATGTCGAAATCGCCGGTGCCGTAGACGTCCGGCATGATTGCCGTTTCGCCGCCGAGCAGTGCCATCCCGCCTTGGGTGCAACCTTCGCTCACGCCTTCGACGAGATCAGCGATCAGGTTTGGATCGTCTTTTCCCAGGGCGATGTAATCGAGAAAGAACAAGGGTTCCGCCCCGAGACACAAGCAATCGTTGACGCACATCGCGACCAAGTCGATGCCGACGGTTTTGAACTGACCGGCGGCGATGGCGACTTTCAACTTCGTGCCCACCCCGTCTGTGCCGGAGACAAGTACGGG
The DNA here is from genome assembly GCF_011634775.1 of Thalassoroseus pseudoceratinae. Taxonomy (NCBI): domain Bacteria; kingdom Pseudomonadati; phylum Planctomycetota; class Planctomycetia; order Planctomycetales; family Planctomycetaceae; genus Thalassoroseus; species Thalassoroseus pseudoceratinae. The sequence goes on along the minus strand of NZ_JAALXT010000006.1, from coordinate 470,066 downwards.
GTCTTCGTACTTGCGGCCGTCGCCTTGCAAGCGGAACAGTCCCGCGAATCCGCCGGTTAGGTCCATCACACGCGGCGTTTTCGTGCGGGCCATCAAACCTGGCAATCGTTGCATCGCTTGTTCGTACAAGTCGAGATCGACGCCGGAATCTTTGTAACTAATTGGGGACATGGTTCAGTCGGATGATGAGAGTTTTCGGTCAACGTGTTCCGCAATCGCGATGTTCGCTTGAATGTGGTCAAGATTCAAGCTGCCGACCACCACACTACTGACGGATTGATCGGAAAACAGAAACTCCAACGCTTCGCTTGCGGAAAGATGACCGGCGGCCAATCCCTTCTTGATCACCACGCCGATTCCCGCATTCGCCGCCCGATGCAGCACTTCCTCGTGCGAACGGTCTTCGAGATGGTATTCAACCATCAGCACATCGGCCCAATCCAGTGCCGCTGCCGCACCCGCGGGAGTTTTGCCGGACAGGCCAATCGCCCGAATCTTCCCGGATTGCTTCAAATCTTGCAGGGTGGGGACGGCATCGGTGTTTTGGAGGATGTCCAAATCCTTGCCGTTGGAATGAATGAACACTGCGTCGAGGCGATCGGTTTGGAGTCGTTGCAAACTCCGTTCGACACTGCTGCGAACGCTATCTGCGGTGAACGAATATGTGCTCACGCCGTTCTCGAAGGTCTCGCCGATCTTCGACGACAACGTGAACTCCTCACGCCGATTCGCCAGATGTCGTCCGATTCGTTCTTCGCTCAGCCCGTAGGCCGGTGCGGTGTCGATGTAGGTGATGCCGGCATCGAGCACCGAATTCAAAATCCGACTGGCGGATGATTCATCGGGCAAATCGTAGCCGCTGGGGTATTTGATGTTCTGATTTCGACCAATCTTGAACGCACCGAATCCGATCGGTGAAACGTTCAAACCGGTGCGTCCCAAGGCCCGGGATTGCATCAATCAATCTCCCCACCCTTGACCGTGTTCTCACGATCGTCATAGTTCAGAAAAGATATCACCAATGTGTGCCACGGCTCTGTGAGCCGTGTTTTCCACACCCAGGTGACTCGTTATCGCTCTTTTTAATCCAACGACATAAGGAATCCACTGTGAACTTCGGCGAAAAATTCGATCAGGGGTTAAGTTACTCCGCGTTTCTCGAACAGTACGGCAACGCCAACGATCAAACGCGTTGGCAGGCCGTTCATGAGGAGGTTAGTCTAACCGCCGCCCAAAAGGAATTGCTCGCGGGGTTTGTGCGGGAGATGAAAGTGCTGGTGCTCGCCGGTGCGTGGTGCGGCGATTGCGTGAATCAATGTCCGATTTTCGATCACTTCGCTAACGCGACGGACAAAATTCAATTGCGATTTTACGATCGCGATGCCAACCCCGATCTGGCGGAAATTCTGCAAACCTGCGGAGCCGCCCGCGTGCCCAGCGTGTTGTTCCTGAGCGAAGACAACTTCATCTGCGGCCGCTACGGTGATCGCACACTGGCCAAGTATCGCAAGATGGCCTCCGAACTCTCCGGCGCCGCCTGCTCCACGGGCATCGTAAGCCAAGGCGATGAGCTACTGAAAACCGTCACCCAAGAGTGGCTCGACGAATTCGAACGCATCCAACACATGCTCAGAACCTCCGGCCGCCTCCGCGAAAAGCACGGCGATTGAAATTTGAGATTCCCCAGGGTGTATGATAGTGAAGGACGCTGAGTCGTCACCTGGTCTCTTACGATCTTGAATCAGGTGAAAGCCTACTGAAATCAATCTCAGTAGGCTTTCAATATAGACTAGGTTTCTTTCTGTTGCGAAAGATTGCCACTAGTACTGGAAGTTAAAGAAACTGCCTAGCAAGCAGCGAGTTGTTTTCTTCTTTGGCGAAGTACAATCAAACCCAGCCCACCAAGTCCGACGCTAAACAGCACCATGGTGCCTGGCTCTGGGACAGCCGAAGTGCTCGTTGTGACATTGTCGATGTAGAATCCACCGCCTGCTGTATCAGGAGCCGCCGTTCCACTAATGCGGAAAATCAGTGATTGTGTTGGAACTCCTAGAGGATGACTAGCAAATTGCCATGGAACATTGCGGTAGTATTCTTCCCAGCTGGTACTCGTGTGCACGAGCGCTCCGTTCAAGAAATAATTGATCACGTCGTTTTTAGGTCCATCGTTGAACAAGATTTCCATACCAAACGTATGGAACACATCTCGGCTTAAGAAACCGCTACCTGGAACAATGTTGCTACCACTAGCAAAGCTGCCATCCAAATTGACATCATAAGTGATGAGTCGCAGGCCATCCATTGAATCTTCGATATCGATGAAGCCTTGACGGCCACCGGTTCCATTGTCACCACTGACAGTCACACTTAGACCTGGCTGGAACATTGACGAGGTCGACCGAAAATCAAACTCGGCGAAGAATCGGTTATTGTTAGCCCCGGTGCTGCTTTCTCCAGCAAAATCGTCTGGATTCGAATTCACAGGATCTGAGGTGGTATCCGTTGGCACTCCACCCGGACGCGGTGAGAAAGGCTGATCGCCAAGCGAGTCTTGGGTCACCGCATTGGAAACACGCCAAACGGTATTCCCACCAATGTCGATGACTTCTTCATCGAGATTCGTAATGTCAACACTCCATCCGCCTTGACCATCAACACTGACTCCTGTGGCGAATCCCTCGAAATCGGTAAATGTCATTCCGGCTGTGGCGATGTCTAGTCCGCCTGCAAGAATGACACCTGCAAGAAATAACCGCACCAAATGCTCACTTTCTACGCACAGTAAACTAATCTATACCTAGCGGTACTAGGGAAACACACGAGCACATTCGCGGACTTACACTAGCTGTCACCCCAGACAGAATGCAAACCCATTCGTTATGATTTATCGAATTTTCACAATATGAAGGCAATCGTGATGAGTCGCTATGTAAACGTAATCTATCTGTGCACATGAGTGTTCTATACGCATCTTGTGCGGTGGCCCTTAACGCTCGGAACCGAGGCGTGATTCCGGTATCGGCTGGGAGATGACTTGGCATGGGGCACGAATCCTGTGCAGGAAAATGCTAGGACTTTTCCTAGTCCCAGCAGAGGCTAATTTTGTGTCCTTAAAACATGCGGTCGAAGAACATTGTGAGGTCTGTTTCTTGCAGGTACTCGAACCATAGGTAGATGAGAAGCATCCATGGGGCTCCGAATGCTGGAACCATTGGCCATTGCCATGGTTTCTTGGTGTACCAAACATACGCGATAGACGTAATCAACCCGAGTCCGCATGGAATTGCTAGTAGAAGACCTAGAACAACTAGCACGTCGAAGATGGAAACAATTTGACTAGCAATCATAAGAGTCGGAATCGACGTTGGCATGAGATGACCCTCCATCATGATGGCAGGTGGACGTGAAGACTTGTTCGGTTTCGCGTTTGGGCGAGGGAATTTTATCACACGTTCGATGGGCAAATAAAAAATCGGACTTGGCACAGTGTTCCTGTTTCGCCGGTTCGGAGAACTTGATTCGGTGCAAAATGGTCTTCCGGGTGGTGTTCGTCTATGATGCGGGTTGACTTCGACGCATTTTGATACGGGAACATCTATGGAGACGGCGGCACGGGAACGGATTCGGGCGGCTTACGATCCGGAGTTGTTTGCCACGCTCGGTGGGCGGATGGTCGAGCGGTTGACCGCTCATTTGCGGGCCATCCAATCCGGTGAGACGGCGGTGCTGAATTGGAACACGCCGACGGAAAACATCGACGTTGCCAATTCGCTGCTGAACTCAGGGGACGGGACCAGAAACACGTCGCTGGAATCGTTCACGGCAGCGGTGCAGACGATTTTGGATCGCGGGCAGAACTTGCATCATCCGCGGTATGTTGGGCATCAGGTTCCGGCGTCGGTGCCGATTGCGGGATTGTTCGATGCCGTCGGGGCAGTGACAAACCAAGTCATGGCCATCTACGAGATGGGGCCGTTCGCTTCGTCCGTCGAAGTTGCGATGGTCGAGCGATTGGGACAGGAAGTCGGTCTGACGCCCGGCGAGTTTACCGGGTTCGTCACGCATGGCGGATCGCTGGCGAATTTGACGAGTTTGCTGACGGCTCGAAATGTGGCGTTGCCGAACTCCTGGCAAACTGGCATTTCACAGGATTGTTCGCCGGTGCTGGTTTCCCATGCGGAAGCTCACTATTGCATTGCTCGATCCGCCGGGATTCTCGGATTGGGAACCGATCAAGTTCTCAAAGCCGCCTTGGACGATCGGCGTCGGATCGATCCGAACCAACTCGACGAGCAACTCACGAAGCTGAAACGAGAAAACCGTCCGGTGATTGCCGTTGCGGCGTGTGCGTGTGCGACGCCGATCGGTGCGTTTGATCCGCTCGAAGATATCGCGGATGTTTGTGAGAAACATGAGGTTTGGATGCACGTCGATGCGGCTCACGGTGGAGCGGCGGCGTTTAGTGAGAAGTATCGGCATCTTGTGCGGGGAATGGATCGAGCGGACAGTTTCATTTGGGACGCTCACAAGATGTTGTTCGTGCCGGCACTCTGCGCGTTCGTGATTTATCGCAATCGTGAGCATCGGTTCGCCGCCTTTCAGCAGAACGCACCGTATCTGTTCGATCCGACTCAGGGTGACATCGCCGAGTACGACAGCGGACTCAAAACCATCGAATGCACGAAACGTTCCGCGGCTCTCGGGTTGTGGGGATTGTGGAGCGTGTTTGGTCGTCAGTTGTTCGCCGATCTGGTGGATACCACGTTTGATCTTGGCAAGACATTCCACGAAATGCTCGTTGACGCTCCCGATTTCGAACCGCTGCATGAACCGGAATGCAACATCGTTGCCTTTCGACACGTTCCCGAGTCGCTACGGAATGCCCCGCCGGACGTGTTGGGAAGTTTCAATCTACGATTGCGACGAGACGTGATGGAGTCCGGCCGATTTTACCTCGTGCCGACCGCGTCCGATGGTGTGGGAGCACTCCGGGTGACGATTATCAATCCGCTGACGACCCGCGATCACCTGGCGGAACTGTTGGACACGCTGCGATCGCAAGGGCAACAGTTGCGTGAGTCGATGAATCCATAGACGTCACGAATTCACCTGCACACTTTGGCGGGTCTGGTGTATTATCCCCATAGATCCTTCCATGTCCCAGACCGTTTCTCCACTCAGCCAACGTGTCGCATGAAGCTCCGAAAATTGATTGATTGTCGTCCGGTCTCTCGGTTTGCTGCGCCGTGTTCGGCTCTCCGGACGTGGCCGAACGTGATCGCTGTTTGTGCCGTTGTCGCGTGTTGTTTTTCTTCGCATGCGGCCAACGCGGGAGAAGTCCGCCTCGCGAACGGCGTGATTTTGGAAGGTCGTTGGGCGTATTTACCGGGGCTGGGACGTGCGGATTTAATGCGGAAAAGCGCGTTTCGTCCGGTGGTGATGGTCGATGACAGCCTGCGAAGGTACCTGGTTCCGAAAGGGCAGGTTGAGAACATCGACGATGCCGCCGGTGTCACGATCAATCAAGAGCACTTCTCGCTTCCCCAACGGACAAAAACACGGGTGGCCAAATTTGGGCAGATTGGAAGTGTGCGGGTGCTTGATGATTTCGACGACTTCGGCCGTCGGACCGTTGAGGTCCAAACCGGTCGGGGGCCGATGAAAGTCGTGCAGGGCATCACCAAGATCACGCCAACGCATGTGGAAGTCAAAGCGTTAACCGAACTCAACTGGGAGCACGCAATCGCCACGACTTCTCTCAAAGAAGAGAAGCTCTCAGCGATGATCGAAAAGGTCATCGACGAGAACAAACCGACTGAAATGATGGCCGTTGCGATTTTCTACATGCAAGCGGGGATGTACCAGCGAGCGAACAAAATGCTTGACCGCATCATCGAGAAGTTCGCGGAAATGCGACCGACCGCCGAGGAAGTTCGCCGGGAACTCAACGATGTGCAAGCCGGGCAGTTGTTGGCTGAGTTGCGGATGCGTCGGCAAGCCGGTCAGAACGAACTCGCCAGTTATGTGTTGCGGCAATTTCCTACGGAGTTGGGGGCGTCGGTTCAGAAGGAGATTTCCGATCAACAAGAGAATCTCCGCCAGCAGTACGAGAACCTTGATTTCGTGCAATCTCGTTTGGCCACCTTGCAGCAGCAAGTTTCCCAAAGTGATCAGCAAGCCGAACTCGAAACGCTCCGCGCCACGTTGCGACGAGAGTTGGATCTGGAAGGGCTGGACCGTCTTCAACCATTTGTGAATCTGCAAGGCGATGTCACGCTTTCGCCGGAAGAAAAGTTGGCGTTGGCTTATTCCGGTTGGTTGCTCGGTGGGGCCGATGCAATGACCGACTTGCCACGCACATTGCGACTCTGGCAGGCACGGTACTTGGTGTTGGAAGCGCTCCGTACGTACGAAGTGAACACCGAAACCCGACTCATCGAGGAGTTGAACGACTTGGAAGGCGTGGGCATCGATGTGGTGATGAAGATGATTCCGCATCTACCGCCACTGTTGGACACCCCCAGCATCCGTCCGCTCGAACCGCATGTGATCGAGGCTCGCGAACTCGATCCCGATACTCCGGTGCGGTATCGGGTGTTGTTGCCGCACGAGTACAGCCCGAATCATTCCTATCCGGCGATTGTCGCGTTGCATCCGGAGGGACGCGGCGGCGATTGGTCCACGATGTGGTGGGGGGGCAATGCGGAAAAACCCGGGCAATCCGCTCGGCATGGATACATCGTCATCGCCCCCGAATATGTCGACGCCGATACAACCGCATATTCCGCGAATACGAAATCGCTCCGCCGCGTTTTGCGATCACTTCAGGATGCCAGCAAACGGTTTTCGATCGACTCCGACCGCGTGTTCCTCAGCGGTCACGGCATGGGGGCGGACGCCGCTTTTGACATCGGGCTCACGAGGCCCGACGTGTTCGCCGGAGTAATTCCGATTTCTGGTCGACTGCGGGAAAACTGCAAATGGAAATGGGAAAACGCCGAATTCACCTCTTGGTACATCATCTCTGGCGAACTCGCGGAAGCCTCGCTGCAAGACACGCATCATTCGCAAATTCTGATGAACATGATGAAACGCGGCACCCGGTACGATGTGATTGTCGCGGAGTATCTCGGGCGGGGCTACGAAACCTTCTATGAAGAGATTCACCAACTCTTCGATTGGATGGATCTGCAAACCCGTCAGCCACAACCGAAGGATCTTTCGACCGAACTCGTTCACACGAACCAAGCCCGCTACTACTGGTTAGCGGCCGAGGGGTTGCCGGTGAGCATCAACAAACGCCCGATCACCGTGGAAGCCGACATCCTCGATGGCAGTACCGACCACACCACCATCAATCTTTCGACCGCCGCCAAACTCTACACCGTTTGGCTCTCGACGGACCTCATCGCCTACGATCGCAAACTTCTCATCCGAATGGGCGGCCGCCGGAAATACAACGAGTTTCCCCACCCCACGTTCAAAGCCCTCTTCGAAGACTACCGCGAACGAGCCGACCATCGCCGACTGTATCACACCAAAATCGTGGTCGAATAAGGCATCATGGAATGAAATACGACTTCACGCGTTGCTCGTCTGCGTTTTTCGTTCAGAAGAATTGCAGCACAACGTCAGAAGTCATTCGGTGAGAGCAGTACGATGACCATTGAAGCCGGAACATCACACGGCTACGTCGCGGTTTGCCGACATTGCAGACGGAGTCTTTGCCGAGACTTCGGAGGCTTGGATGATGTCGGCGATTTCGACTTGGGAGAGGACTCGCTCGACGCGGAGATGGGTTTGCTCTTCGAGATTGAGGGTTTGTCCGCTTGTTGGCCGTAGCAATGGGTCACAGAGAAGTTCGAGCACGGGACGGTCGTAGGCTTCGGAGTTGTTGCGGACGACACAGCCGATGGAGCCGTCGTTCAGTTCCACGTAGGTTCCCAAGGGGAACAGGCAAACGACTTGCAATAGGCCGCGGATGGCTCGGGGATCGAACAGTCCTCGGCGGGTGTCGGCTATGAGTTGTTCGATGGCTCGATACGGTGTGAACGCCGGTCGGTGTGGGCGTGGTGACGAAAGCGCAACGTACACATCCGCGACCGCGGCAACACAGGCCAACGGATGGATCTGCGAACCGGCGCGTGCTCGCGGATATCCGGAGCCGTCCCAACGCTCAAACATCTGGTAGGCGACTTGCCGAGCGACCATCGGCATATCTGGGGTCTCTTGCAACAGGTCGAACGTGCGACAGGGATTCTTCTGAATCTCCACATGATCCGATGAGGACAAATGCCGCTTTTCGGCGACGAGTTGTAGTCCACTCTGAGTCATCCCCACACGTGAGATCATGCATCCCATGCCGAGTTGTTGGATTTCATCCACGGTATGATCGAGAGTCGTGGCAATCGCCATTGCTAATTGAGCGGTTCGCAGGCAATGCTCGTTCGTTGATGGATCGGCGGGCGGTTCGATGGCTAGCTTCACGAAGATGTCTACGTCATTGATGATCATGTCCATGGAATCGAAAGTGACGCTTTTCAGAGGTGTCACGCTGACGCTTGGAGTCACGCTGGCCGATTTCACGACTTGCCGAACTTGAGAGGAGTGCTGCGTCCGATTCCCCTGGAATTCTCCCACGTTTTTGGCCGAGTATGCTTTGCGGGGCGGTTTCTTGATGAGACTCTTCAGGGGTTTGTTCGCGTACTTCCGAAGATCCAAAGGTCCATCGGGTTTGCTGGATTTCGCTGATTCGTCCGTGGCGGGATCGGTGCTTTGTGGCTTCGCACAGATTTCGGCAAGGTGTCGAGATTCAATCGCAACCTGAGTAACCCCACGACTTTGCAATCGCTCGAGGTTCTCCGGGCTGAGACGCATACCGGAACCCAAGAGCAATACACTGGGATTTCGGGCGTCATAGATTGCCGCGGGGAGTTTGGCACCCGGACGCAAATCAGAAACAGAGACAGCCTGAATAACGGTGGGCGTGCGATCGGACACGAAGTTTGCCTTAAAAAGACCGCATGACGGTCTTCCTTTGCTACGGGTTGTCGATGAAGTCGCGCTTGCTTAACAGTAACTGCCAAAGTGTGTAACACTGTAAAAGCGAGGGTACGCTGCAGAGCGCTTGAGGGAGTTGATCAACTGTAGCTCTTTTTCCACGTGTCGGCTGAAGATTTTTGTGAACGAGTGACCAGAACGCGGTGATAGCGATTGTCGCCGGAATTTGGCACACACATTCAGACCGTAGGATGTTGGGGTCAACCATTACTCGTTCGACGGACGAAGAACGATCCCACGCAAACTGGGCTGCCGGATCGAATTCTTTCAGGAACGGCAAGGCGTTTTACGGGGCACTCTGCCTATTGTGAATGCAAAAGAGCCGGTGGTTTGTGGGCTCTATGAGACAGCCCCGCACCGATCAGAAGGGAATGACACTCACGTCTGTTGGATCTACGCCGTGGTGAAGAGGGCGTCGACGAAGGCATCGGGGTCGAAGAGTTCCATGTCGTCGACTTTCTCGCCGACACCGATGTACTTGACCGGAATGCCCATCTGCTGACGAACCGCAACCACCACGCCGCCTTTGGCCGTGCCATCGAGTTTGGCGAGGACGATTCCGGTGCAGTTGGCGATTTCGGAGAAGTTCCGGGCTTGGCTGAGCCCGTTCTGTCCGGTGGTCGCATCGAGGACGAGCAAACTTTCGTGTGGAGCGCCTTCAATCTTCTTGCCGACAACGCGATGAATCTTCTGCAGTTCCTGCATCAAGTTCTTATCGGTTTGCAGGCGACCGGCGGTGTCGACGATACACACGTCGGCTCCGGTTTCGAGCGTCTTTTCACACCCACCGAAGGCCACGCTAGCGGGGTCGGTCCCGCTGGGACGGGTGACGATTTCACAGCCAAGTCGCTCTGACCACATTGTGAGCTGTTCAACGGCTGCGGCACGGAAGGTGTCTCCGGCGGCGAGTACGACCTTTTTGCCCTGCTTTTGGAGCAGATTCGTCAGTTTTGCGATACTGGTCGTTTTGCCGGCACCGTTGACTCCGGAAACCATAATGACCGTTGGTCCGGAATCAGCGAGTTTCAGTGGCGAGAGCGGATCGGTCACGTCGTACCGCACATCGCCTTCGCCCTTGAGCATCGACTTGAGTTGTTCGCGGACAGTCGTCCAGATTCCTTCGACGTCAACGGTTCGTCCACCGTGTTTGCTACGGACTTCACTGACGATGCTATCGGCCGCAACCACGCCCATATCGGATTCGATCAGACGTTTCTCGAACTGCCGCAACTGTGGTTCCCCCAGGATTTCTCCCGAGCGGAACAAGTCACGGACGTCCGTGTTGAGCAACGTCTTTGTTTTGGACAGCGCGCCTTTTAATTTGTCAAACAGCCCCATCGCCGCCAACTCCGTAGTTTTTTCTGAAGGAATCAATCCGCATGATAGGACACCATGAGTAATGAGCCAAGTGCCAGCAATCGCGATTCCGTCGCGGTGTTCTTCCATCCGCCTCGTCGCCGGTCTATACTTGAGATTGACAGGTTATCAAAGAGCAACGTTTCACAGCCGAATGGTTCGAGAGGGGAGACGCGGATGCTGGTCCGGATGGAACTCGCGCGAATCATCATTAACGATATCGCGGATCAGTATCTCATCTATCTGCGTGAGGTCGATGGCGATCGCATTTTTCCGATTTTGATTGGCTTGTTCGAAGCCATGAGCATCAACCGGCGGTTTACCGAAGAACCACCGCCGCGACCGATGACTCACGATCTGCTCAAGAACATGATCGAGGATTTGGGTGGCGAGGCCGAAGACGTGGTGGTCAACAATCTAATGGACCACACGTATTACGCCGTCATTCGGGTGCGACACGATGGTGAGTTGGTGGAGATCGACAGCCGCCCCAGCGATGCGATTGCTCTCGCGGTGCATTACGATCCACCGTTGCCGATCTACGTCGATAGCGAAGTGCTCGACGAAGTCGCGTGATTGGCCGTCAAACTCACTCTTTGGGAAGCTTTGCCAACGCTTCATCGGTTCCGACGAGCACAAGAATGTCGGACTCGTGGATGGATTCCTCCGGCTTGGGAACCCCGACCACTTGATACTGCGGCGGGGTCGTGTTGGGAATCGGGCGACGAATCGTGATGAGGTTCACGCCGAAGTGCTGGCGAATGCCGATCGAGCGAATGGATTGACCCACGAACTCTTTCGGGGCTCGCACTTCAATCAGCGTATAACCTTCACCCAGGCTGATCAGGTCTTCCAATTGCGGATTCGCCAAGCTATGTCCGAGCCGTTCACCGGCTTGAATTTCCGGTTGAATAACCTCGTCGGCACCGATTTGCCGGAAGATTTCCGTGTGAAATTCCGACTGCGATCGGCAAATGATTTTCGGCACGCCGAGTTTCTTCAGAATCACCGTCGTCAGCAATGCCGCCTCGAAGTTCTCCCCGATTGCGACGACGGCCACATCGACTTTGTCGATTTCCTGATTGATCAATGCGTCGCGTTCGGTGCTGTCGATACGGACGGCGACGGCGACATCGTCTTGGACCTCGTTGACCCAACTCATTTCGTTATCGATCGCGATAACTTCGGCACCGCTCCGTGAAAGTTGCCGAGCCAACGCGACACCAAATCGTCCCAAACCGATGACTGCAATACGTTGCATAACTCTTGCTCAAAATGAATACGGGGCCACATGACGGGTGTGATTGTGGGGAATCAACCGAGGTTCACACGTTCCTCGGGGTAATCGTACCGTAGCGGTTTCGGTGCACCGGCGAGCGCGATGAACAGTGTGAGCGGGCCGATTCGGCCGAGAAACATCGTCACCATAATCACGTACTGAGAAATCGGATGCAAAGTGTGAGTTCCAATCGCCGAAACACCAACGGTGGCAAAGGCACTCACGGATTCAAACAGGTGATTCATGAACGCGGTTTCATTGCGTTCAAAAATGGTGAGCAACATCGTTACGGTCATCACGCATAACACGCCCAACGCGACGATCGTGAGTGCCCGGTTGACGAGGAAATCGGGAATGATTCGCTTGTGAACTTCGATGCGTTGGCGTCCTTGCAGAATGTTTCGGAGTCTCAGGACGACCAACGCGATCGCGGTGACTTTGATTCCCCCGCCAGTCGAACCGGGAGCGGCTCCGATGAACATCAGCATGATGCCCAAAAGTTTCGTGGCCGGCGTAAGGGCGTCCATATCGACGGTGTTGAACCCCGCCGTGCGGAATGTCACCGCCTGAAACCAGGCTTCGGAAATCCGCTGACCGAAGGAAATGTTGGCTTGTGGGTCGTCGGCGGGTCGGCCGGTGACTTCAAGTAAGAAGAAGGAAATCGTGCCACCCACCAACAGCACGATGGTCGTGGTCAACACAATCCGAGCCGACACCGAAAGCCGAGGGCGAGTTTTCGGAAGATTGAACAACGGCGTTGTCCGAATCGATACCAACTGCATCCGCGTGTATAGAAAAATGTTATACAGCGTGGCGAACCCCAAGCCGCCCACAATGATCAACCCGCACACGCCGCCCCAAACCTGCCAACGGTGCCCGTAACCAACGAAGCTATTCTCCGTCAGCGAAAACCCCGCATTACAGAACGCACTCACGGAATGGAACACGCTGAGAAACACGCGATCTCCGAAACTTTCCTCAGCGAAAAGGCCCGAAATACACACCGCCCCCACGAGTTCGGAAATGAGTGTAAAGCCTAAGATTCCCAGGACAAGTCGTTTCACCTGACCGGGTTGGTCGGCTTCGAGCAGTTCGTGCAAGGCAGCTCGTTCCCGCGCTTTCATTGCTCGTCCAGCCGCGACTGCGAAGAATGCTCCGCAGGTCATGATGCCCAAACCGCCGATTTGAAAGAGCCCGAGAATCACCGCATGTCCCATACGACTCCAATATGTGGGCGTATCGACCACAATCAATCCCGTCACACAACTCGCACTGGTCGCGGTGAATAATGCGATGCGAAATTGGTCGGTGAAGTTATCCGGAACTTGGGCTTGGTCGGCATAGGCTCTGGGCAAAAGGAGCAGCAGAGTGCCCACACCAATGAGCACCATAAACGAACCCACCAACAGAGGAGCCGGATTGCCGCCGCTTCGGGCCGTGAATTCGCGGGTCAGATAGATGGCATCCACGAATGCTCGGCAAAGGATGCAAATTTCCGAGAACTGCACCAACGCCGCAAAGTGCGAGTCGGCGAAAGTGTCTCCCCAAATCGGAATCGACAAACTGCCGAACGTCCAAACCGCACTGATCAGAATACGCCAGCGATTTCGTCGCCGAAACGTCGACTTCGTGAGGGACCAGCGATAACGGAGAATGAGCGAAGCCGTCAAAAACAACATCGTGACACAGACGGCGATTCCCAGTTCGTACTGGTTCAGCCCATCGAGTTGTCTCAAGCCGTTGAGGATGACCGTCGACACCACCCCCAAGACGATGCTCGCCCCCTCGGCCCACCGTAGTCGATTGACTTTGGTGGGATTCAGGGTGTTTGTCGACTCGAAACTCTGGAGAGTTTGCGGTTTGTCATTCATGGACCGGCTCGGCGTCGTTTGCGTTGGCTTTGTCTCGTCAACGTTTTTGATGCCAAACGGATCCGCGGAAACTCAGGAAATCATGCGAGTTGATTGTTGTCGGGCATCGTGGGATTGAAGAATCCTAACGAAAACGCAGCCAAAGCGGCAAACGATTCTCCATTTCCCGCGAGCGAAATCCGGGACGGTCTACCGTGCAACCAGGTATTGCACGGTGAAGTTCTTCTCTTCGTCTCGCCAAACGCGATCGACGTCAAAACCCGCGTCGCCAGCCATTTCTGTAAACATCGATTGCGTGTACTTGTAAGAACATTCCGTGTGGATGGACTCGCCTTCCGCGAACTCGATCGAGGAACCATCAATCTCCACGACCTGATCGGACAGCGAAACCAGATGAGATTCCATTCGATGTTCGGCCGCATTCACACGGGCTTCGTGCTGGAATTGCGAAATCTCAAAGTCGGCACCGAATTCAGAGTTGATTCGTCGCAGCAAGTTGTAGTTGAACTCCGCCGTCACGCCGGAAGAATCGCTGTAGGCGGGGTGGAGAAGTTCCGGGGACTTCCAAAGATCGACACCAATCAGCAACCCACCACCGGAACCGACTTGGTCCGCAATGTTGGACAGAAGATCGACCGCTTCGGTTGGGCTGAAGTTTCCGATCGTGGAACCCGGGAAATAGACGACATGATGAGCGTCGGAATTCTCCGGCAACTTGAAGGGCTGCGTGAAATCGGTGCAGACAGGGTCGATCTCGATGGCGGGATAACGGTCTCGCAACCGATCGGCAATCGCATACAGATAGTCGCCGGAAATATCGACCGGCACGTAATGCACGTTGGGTTGAAGTGCATCCAGTAGCATCCGCGTCTTCAAACTGCTCCCGCTGCCATATTCGATCAGCATACTGCCCGCACCGATCGCATTCGCCATTTCACCGCAGTGACGACGCATAATTCCCAACTCGGTGCGTGTGAGATAATACTCATCGAGTTCGCATATCTGATCGAAGAGCTTTGAACCGGTTTCGTCGTAAAAGTACTTGCTTGGCAAGGTTTTCGGCGATTCGGTGAGCCCTTCGAGAACATCCGACAGGAATACATCGAGTGTAGCGTTGAGCGATTCGAGGTCGTGAGAGGACATCCGTGAGCGCTTTCGTTGTTGAAGTCGAGCGTGTGTGGTGGAGCGGGAGTTGGGGTTGGAGGTGCAGGGCGGGCGAAAAATGATTGAAACTGAGACGGAAGTGAACGCAATTCCCGCGAAAGAAGTGGCCGATTGTAGGCCTGTTAGCTGTCGTTTTCTACCGGGGTTTTGATGAGAGTTTTGTGAATAGATACAAAAAAACCGACCCAGATCACTGGGTCGGTTCCTAGATTTTCGATTCGATTAGTTCTCGTCAGGAACGAGTTTGTCGAGCACTTCACGAGCTTTGGCCTGTTCCGCTTCGACTTCCGCCGACGCCGGAGTCGAAGGACTGCCATTTCCACCGCTACCCAGTTCGGAGCCGGTTGGCTCGTTGAGCATATTCATGCGGTTGGCGTGAATGCGTTCTTTTTCCGCTCGCAGTTCTTCGAGGGCTTCCTCGTGAATGCGGACTTCGGAATTCTGATGCGTATGGAACCCGGTTCCCGCTGGCACCAAGTGCCCAAGGATGACGTTTTCCTTCAGACCAACGAGATTGTCGATCTTGCCAGCCAACGCCGCTTCGGTGAGAACCTTCGTCGTTTCCTGGAAACTCGCCGCCGAGATGAAGCTTTCGCTTTGCACCGAAGCTTTGGTAATCCCCAGCAACTGAGTCGTTCCGGTTGCCGCCCGCGGCTTGGTGTATTTCACCGTCGGTTCGTTGGCGGCTTCCAAGTCTTCGTTGACTTCCTCGATCAAATCGAGCGGAACCACTTCGTCGACTTTGAAGTCCGCGGCACCCGAGTCCGTGACCCGGACTTTGTCCATGAGTTCTTCGTTGATGCGGCGGAACTCGAACTTGTCGACCAAAACGCCCGGCAGCAATTCGGTGTCGCCGGTGTCTTCGATGCGAATCTTCCGCAGCATCTGCGACACAACGATTTCGATGTGCTTGTCGTCGATATCCACCCGCTGAGCTTGGTAGACGCTTTGGATTTCGTGCAACAGATATTGTTGCACTTCCTCAGCACCTTGCACACGGAGGATGTCGTGAGGCACGAGCGGACCGGCAATCAGGGCCGTTCCCGCTTTCACCTTCTGACCACCTTCGACCAGCAACTGCTTGCCCGGCGGCACGACGTGTTCCACTTCCGAACCGTCTTCACCGACCACGATGATGATTCGCTTACCGCGTTTCTTCTCACCGATCTCGATGACGCCGTCGATTTCGGCGATCACAGCCGGATCTTTCGGTTTTCGAGCTTCGAACAGTTCCGTCACCCGAGGCAGACCCCCGGTAATGTCCTGCGTCCCGGCGGCGGCACGCGGCGTCCGAGCCAACACCCGACCGGCGGCGACTTCGTCGTCGTCTTGGACGTCGATGCTCGCACCTTCTGGCAGCGGATAGTACTTGAGGGCTTTGCCGTCTTTGTCTTGCACAACGATCTGCGGGTGCACGTCGCCTTTGTGCTCGATAACGGTTTGTCGGATGTTCCCGCTGGACTCTTTTTCCGACCGCACGGTGCGGCCTTCGATACAGTCCACCAGTTTCACCCAACCGCCTTCTTCCGAGAGAATCGGCACCGAGTGCGGGTCCCATCGACAGAGGACATCGTCTTCTTTGACGTCCTGGTCTTCGGTCACGAGCAAAGTCGCACCGTTCGGAACTTTGTAGGTTTCGAGTTCGCGGTCTTTCGGGTCGAGAACGGTGATTTGACCGTCCTTGGTGAGGACGATGTTCTGGCCTTCGTTGTTGATCACGCTGCGAATCTGCGTGAACTTGACCTTCCCGGCTCGACGACTCTTAAGTTCGCTCTCTTCGATGTCCCGGCTGGCCGTCCCACCGACGTGGAACGTCCGCATGGTGAGCTGCGTTCCCGGCTCACCGATCGACTGGGCCGCGATGATCCCAGCGGCCAAACCGTCTTCGACGAGCGAACCGGTCGAGAGGTCCATCCCGTAACAGAGACGGCATAGACCAAGTCGGCTTTCGCACGTCATCGGAGACCGTACCTGGATTTTCGCCAGACCCATGTCCTCGATTTTTCGAGCGATATCGACCGTGATGAGTTGATTCTCACGCACGATGACTTCGTCCGTAATCGGGTGGACAATGTTTGTCCGCGAGACCCGTCCGCGAATCGCGTCGGCCAGACTGACTTCGACTTTCTCGCCCCGATAGAGAATCCCTCGGGTGATGCCCTGAGTGGTTCCGCAGTCCTCTTCGGTGATCACAACGTTTTGGCAGATGTCCGCCAACTTACGCGTGAGGTAACCAGAGTCGGCGGTTTTCAAAGCGGTGTCCGCCAGACCTTTCCGAGCACCGTGGGTCGAGGAGAAGTATTCAAGCACCGACAAACCTTCACGGAAGTTCGCTTTGATCGGCGTTTCAATAATCTCACCAGACGGCTTGGCCATCAGCCCCCGCATCCCGGCGAGCTGTCGCATCTGCTCTTTACCACCACGAGCACCCGAGTGAGCCATCAGGAACACGGGGTTGACGTACTTGCCTTCATCGCGGGTATCGTGTTCCAACTCGTGCATCATCGCTTCGGTAATTTCTTCCCGAGCGTGCGTCCACAAGTCGAGCACGGTGTTGTACCGTTCTTGGTCGGTAATCACCCCGCGACTGTAAAGCTTCATTTGCTTGAGGACTTCTTTCTCCGTTGCCTTAATCACGCTGAACTTTTCGTCCGGCGTTTTCAGGTCGCTGGTTCCGAAAGAAATCCCACTATTGGTCGCCTCGCGGAAACCAATTTCTTTCATCGAGTCGAGCAGCTCGATGGTCGCCTTCCGGCTCAGTTCGAGGTAGCTGTCGGAAATCACGTTGGCGAGTTCTTTACTCGTCATCGTGATGTTGTAGTACACCATACCCTTCGGCAGGATGTCGTTAAACAACACGCGACCGACGGTGGTTTCAATCAGTCGGCCAGGGCGATAATCTTCCGCACCTTCGCCGCGAACTTGACGATCCTTCGGCAAACGAACTTTGATGATGTCGTGCCGACGGACTCGTCCTTGAGCCAATGCCGTAAAGACTTCGTCCGGCGAAGAGAATTCGATGAGCCGTTTCTCGCCGTTTTCGCCGCTCCAACCCCAACGTTCCATCTCTGGACGTTTCACCGTGAGGTAGTAGCAACCCATGACGATGTCTTGGGTCGCGGCGATAATCGGTGCCCCGTTCGCCGGTCCAAAAATGTTGTTCGTCGAAAGCATCAGCGTGGTTGCTTCGACCTGAGCTTCGATCGACAATGGCAAGTGAACCGCCATTTGGTCGCCGTCGAAGTCGGCGTTGAACCCCTTACAAACCAGCGGGTGAACACGGATCGCGTTCCCTTCCACCAACACTGGTTCGAAGGCTTGAATCCCCATCCGGTGCAAAGTTGGAGCACGGTTCAGAAGCACTGGGTGATTGGTGATCACCTCTTCCAAGATGTCCCAAACTTCGTCGTCCCGACGTTCGAGCATCCGTTTGGCGCTCTTGATAGTGTCGGCGTGACCAAGTTCTTTGAGCCGGCGAATGATGAATGGTTGATAGAGTTCCAACGCGATCTTTTTCGGCAGACCACATTGGTTCAATTTGAGTTCCGGACCGACGACGATCACCGAACGAGCGGAATAGTCGACCCGTTTCCCGAGCAAGTTCTCACGGAAGCGACCTTGCTTCCCTTTGATCATGTCAGTCAGTGACTTGAGCGGTCGGTTGGAGGAACCGAGCACTGGTCGCTTACAGCGGTTGTTGTCGAAGAGGGCATCGACCGATTGTTGCAACATCCGCTTTTCGTTGCGGACGATGACTTCCGGTGCGTTGAGGTCGACCAATTTCTTCAACCGGTTGTTTCGGTTGATGATTCGGCGGTACAGGTCGTTCAAGTCGCTGGTCGCGAAGTTGCCGCTATCGAGGAGCACCAACGGACGCAAGTCCGGCGGAATGACCGGCACGCAATCGAGCACCATCCACTCGGGACGGTTGTCACTGTCGCGAAGGGCCTCGACGATTTTCAGCCGTTTGATGTAGTCCTTCATCTTCTGCTGTGAGCCAGTCTCACGCAGATCGCGACGCAACTGCACCGACTCTTCGACGAGGTTAATCGTCTCGAGCAATTTCTTGACCGCTTCGGCTCCCATGTCGATTTCGAAGGAGCCGTGTCCGTACTTTTCACGGGCTTGGCGGGCTTCGTCTTCGGTGATGAGTTGGCCACGACGGAGTGGTGTATCGCCGGGATCGATGACGGCGTAGTCCTGGAAGTAAATGACTTTTTCCAGGCTGGTCGTCTTCATGTTGAGCAACGCACCCAAGCGGGACGGCATGCTCTTGAAGAACCAAATGTGAACGACCGGAGCCGCCAATTCGATGTGGCCCATCCGCTTCCGGCGTACGCGGCTGTGAGTGACTTTCACACCGCAGCGGTCGCAGATCATGCCTTTGTATTTCATACCGCGATATTTGCCGCAAGCACATTCCCAGTCCTTTTCAGGCCCGAAAATCCGTTCGCAGAACAGCCCATCGCGTTCGGGACGATAGGTCCGGTAGTTAATCGTTTCCGGTTTTTTGACTTCGCCAAAACTCCAGGAACGAATATCGTGCGGACTCGCCAACCCGATTTTCACCGAGCCGTAATCGTTAACGCGTTCGTAGGCTGATTCGGTGATTGCCATACTTTGTCACTCCAGGTTGTGATCAGAGAAGATGGAGGCTTTTAGATAGAAGACGGCGGAATCTTCAGTTGGCACCGGGCAGGAACTACAGTTCATGCCCGATGCGAGATGCAACGGCTATCTCACACTTGATTCTTCTCCAAAGTCAGGTTCAAACACAGGCCGCGAATTTCGTTGTTGAGCACGTCGAAACTAGCTGGGGTACCAGCTTCGAGGGTGTTCTCACCTTTGACCATGCTTTCGTAGATTTTGGTTCGGCCTTCCACGTCGTCACTCTTCACGGTGAGCAACTCTTGCAGAATGTACGCCGCCCCGTAGGCCTCGAGAGCCCACACTTCCATCTCCCCGAATCGTTGACCACCGAAACGGGCTTTCCCGCCGAGTGGTTGTTGGGTGATGAGGCTGTACGGTCCGGTGGCTCGAGCGTGAACCTTGTCGTCGACAAGGTGGTGCAGCTTGAGCATGTAGATGTAGCCAACCGTCGTTTTCTGTTCGAGAACTTCCCCAGTTCGGCCGTCACGAAGGTGAACCTTACCGTCTTCGGGGAGCCCAGCTTCGTTGAGGGCCGCTTTGATCTGCTCTTCGGGAGCACCGTCGAACACCGGGCACACACAACGATAACCGATATTCCCGGCAGCCCATCCAAGGTGAGTTTCGAGAATCTGACCCACGTTCATCCGGCTCGGCACACCGAGCGGGTTGAGGATGATGTCGATTGGCGTGCCATCCGGAAGGTACGGCATGTCTTCGATCGGGAGGACCTTCGAGATAACCCCTTTGTTCCCGTGACGACCAGCCATCTTGTCACCAACGGAAATCTGCCGTTTACTGGCGACATACACTTTCACCATTTGCAGCACACCCGAGGGCAACTCGTCCCCGCGTTTCATACTGTTCAGAGCGTGATCACGTTCGTCGAGGGCTTCCTCGACCAGCGACCAATGCTCGTCCATGACTTTTCGCAGGTCGGCTTCTTTCTTCGGGCTACCCGCATCCAGTCGTTCGTACCATTCAGGGAATCGAACGGCGAATTCAGCCACGACCTTCTGATCTTCCAATGATTTCATTGGACGACCGTCATCATCGATCACCGTTTGACCATAGGCTTCTTCGAACGGGCCGAGGAACTTCTGGAACGCAGCCGCGACGGACTCGTTGCCTTTCTCCTCAGTCTTCTTGAGTTCCATTTGGAACTTCTTGCGTTCGATGTCCGAAAGACTCATTTGTCGAGCGAAGCGTTCGGTGTGAATCACAATCCCCTCGACACCCGAAGGCACGTCGAGCGATTCATTCTTCACATCTTCACCGGCTCGCCCGAAGATCGCGTGCAACAGCTTTTCTTCTGGCGTGAGTTCGCTTTTCGCTTTCGGACTTACTTTCCCGACCAGAATGTCGCCGGGCGAGACGCGTGTTCCGATTTGGACGATACCGTCTTCATCGAGATGCCGTAGAGCTTTCTCGGAGACGTTGGGAATGTCGCGAGTGAACTCTTCCTTCCCGAGTTTCGTCTCACGAATTTCGACATCGAATTCGTCAATGTGAATCGACGTGTAGACGTCTTCCTTCACCAATCGCTCGGAGAGGATAATCGCGTCTTCAAAGTTGTAACCTTCCCAACTCATGAAGGCTACGAGCACGTTCCGACCGAGAGCCAATTCGCCGTCGCGAGTGGCGGCACTGTCGCAGAGCATATCGCCCTTGCGGACTTTCTGCCCGACATGGACGGTCGGTTTTTGCGTGAGGCAGGTTCGCTCGTTGAGGCCGGTGAACTTCCGCATGGGGAACTTCTTGCCTTCAACGTGAACCTGATCGGCGTCGACGTAGGTAACTTCGCCATCGCGGTCGCTACGGACGACCATCCCGGAGTTGCGGGCGACATACTGTTCCATACCGGTACCGACGAGCGGCGGTTCGGCAATCAACAAAGGCACGGCTTGCCGTTGCATGTTCGAACCCATGAGTGCCCGGTTGGCGTCGTCGTGTTCGAGGAACGGAATCAATGCCGCCGACACCCCGACCATCTCGCTCGGTGCCAAGTCGATGTACTGAACTTCGTTCTTGGCAATCCAAACCACGTCGTTGTTATGACGAGCCAAAACCCGTTCTTCGACCAGCTGACCGTTGTCGACTTTCGTATCCGCCGGAGCCACGCGGACGTAGCTTTCCTGGTCGGCTCGCAGCCATTCGATTTCGTCGGTCAGGCGTCCATCGACAACCTTCCGATACGGAGCGATCAAGAAGCCGTAATCGTCAACTTTCGCGAAGATCGATAGCGACGAAATCAGACCGATGTTCGTTCCTTCCGGCGTTTCGATCGGACAAATTCGACCGTAGTGCGAAATGTGCACGTCACGAACTTCAAAGCCCGCCCGTTTTCGGTTCAAACCGCCCGGACCGAGAGCACTCAACCGGCGTTCGTGCGTGAGCATCGACAGCGGGTTGGTTTGGTCGACGACCTGGCTGAGTTCGCTGCGACCGAAGAAGTAGTCGATCGCCGCCGAAACACTTTTCGGATTGATGAGCTGCCGAGGAGTCATTTCCTCGACGTCTTTCATCTGCATCCGCTCTTGGACGGTTCGGCGAAGTTTCAGGAAGCCTTTCCGCACTTCGTCGGTTCCGAGTTCGTCGATGGTTCGCAACCGCCGGTTTCCGAGGTTGTCGATATCGTCGATCCGAGCGGAATCGTCACCGGCTCGCAATTTGAGCAGATACTTAATGGCGTTGACGAAATCCAACGCATCGAGCGTCATTTGCGTGTCAGGAATGTCTTGATCGAACTTCCGATTGATACGGAATCGACCGACTCGACCCAGACGGTAGCGGTTGACTTCGAAGAACTTCTCGTGGAACAGATCTTTAGCTTTGTCCAGGGCAGGGGGGTTCCCTGGTCGCAAACGTTGATAGATCTTGAGCAACGCTTCTTCGTGGCTGTGCGTTCCGTCATCCAGAATGCTAGAGAGGACCAACTCGTCCGTCATGTTCTCGATCAGCTTCACGGTTCCCAAACCGGATTCACCGACTTGAACGCACATCTCAGCCGTCAATTTCTGCCCAACGTCGGCGATGATTTCGCCACACCGTTCGTGACCGGACGGGTACACGATGTCTTTGGCAGCGTACTTGTCGACGAACTGCTCGTTGCTTCCACCTTGATGCACATCAACATCGACGGTGTTGTAGAACAAATCGACGAGGGCTTCGTCATCGGAGTAATCCTTCTCCATCGCACGCAGAAGCGTCATCGCGGAGAACTTACCGCTTTGGTCGATCCGCACGCCGAGGGCATCACGCTTGCTGATGACCAGTTCAATCCAGCTACCACGTTCTGGAATGATTCGGCAGGAGAAGTTTTTGCGTTCGCCTGGTTCGTCGGTCCGGACGAAGTCCACACCCGGGGAACGGTGCAACTGCGAGACCACACACCGTTCGGCACCATTGATGATGAATTCACCGCCGCCGATCATGATCGGCATGTCGCCGAGGTAGACTTCCTCTTCGACCGGCTGCTCCTTTTCCAATCGCAGCCAGACGCGGAACGGGCGGCCGTAGGTAAGCCGCAACTGACGGCATTCTAGCGGAGTGTAGCGAGGCTTGCCGAGTTCGTACTTGATGTAGTCGAGCCGGTACTGCCCGTCGTAGCTTTCGATCGGAAAGATTTCCCGCAGAATTTCTTCCAGACCCTGATCCTTCCGCTCACGCGCGGGGCGATCGAGTTGCAAGAACCGAGCGTATGACTCGGTCTGAATTCGTGTAAGGTCAGCCAGCAAGTCTGGCAACATGACCTCGAATTCTTCCGGAAGATCACCGAAGTTGCGGATTTCTGTGGTCGGGACGATTCGCTCTGCTGGAATCGGCATGGATCGCTCTCTTCTGATGAAAAACGGTGATCAACGGCCAAACTGCACTGACAATTCCATTGGAGGCCGCCACCCAAGGGAATCGCACAGCCGAAACATCATGCTTCAACGAAACGACGGCGACGAAAGACACGTCTCACGCAAGAAACAACTTTCGTGACCTGAAACCGTTGGAATAAAACACGGACACTCCGGAGCAGATCGTAGAACACGATGGGAGTAAGCCTTGGCGAGAAAGTGGCTGGACAAGTCTTGACGTGATTTTTCCAACCCGGTAGAAGTTGCCCACGCGGAACCAAGCCCTTTGCGTCTTTCGAAACTGGGCAAAGAGGACGAAAAAGCCCGCGGCACGGAGCGGTAGCTCCGCGGCGGTCGATACGTTCATGGAACGCCGCCTCACATTGACCCCCCATGCCTCTCCAGAGAGGCTGCGAATACTTCCGTGCCACGTTTTCTCGTCGCCGTTTCCTGCAACACACCACGTCGAAAATGTTCACTCCGAACGGTGTGGTCTTTGAGCGTCTGGAAGGGAATTCCAACAATTCAACCGACGCACCAAATGACAGCATAGACGACCGACATGTCGGCGCATAGTCATTCGTCGAAAAAAAATCGGACGGCACCCGTGATCGCGGGGTGCCGTCGTTGTCAAAAAGCAGCGATTACTTGATTTCGGCGCTACCGCCGGCCTCTTCGATCGCCTTCTTGATTTTCTCAGCGTCTTCTTTCGAGACACCTTCTTTCAATGGCTTCGGTGCCCCTTCGACGAGGTCTTTGGCTTCTTTGAGGCCCAAACCGGTTTCGCCACGCACGACTTTGATGACGCCGATCTTTTGATCGCCGAAGCCGGTCAAGATGACGTCGAACTCGGTTTTCTCTTCGGCTGCTGCACCGCCAGCGTCGCCACCAGCACCGGGAGCAGCCATCATTACGCCACCACCAGCGGCGGGCTCGATGCCGTGCTCGTCTTTGAGGTAGTCAACGAGACTTTTGGCTTCCAAGAGTGTCAGCTTGACAATCTTTTCGCCGAGGTCTTTGATTTCCGCAGGAACTTCCATTGTAGCCGCGCCAGATTCTTCACTCATGGTCAACACCATCCCCGTTTTGTCTGCTCCTCACCGGCATTCTCGCCCACGCGGGCAGGCAGATCCGGGTGTTGGTTGCCAGAGGGTTTTTCGGTAACTTATGTACGACACGACCGCCGCGTCGATTCAGTTTCCAATGACTCAAAACTTGAAAAAAATGCGTTCGCCGGTTTTCGGCCACCGATCGCCTGTTCCAAAACTTATTCGCCGTCTCCGTCGTCGCCTTCGGAGATTTGTTTGACTTGGCTGGCGAGCATTCGGGCCGGTCCCAATAGGGCGGCTGCCAAATTCGCACCAGGGCTGAGAATTGTGCCAGCAATTGTCGACAGCAGTTCTTCTCGACTCGGGCTCTTGCTGAGTGCCACCACGCCATCGGCGTCGAGCGACTGACCGCCGACTGTTCCGCCTTTGACTTCGAGCGGTTGCAGCTCGTCTGCCCACTTTGTGATTTCTTTGGAGAGCTGAACCACATCCTCGCCACCAAACACCAAGGTGCTCGGGCCTTCGAGGACATCGTCCAGCGAGGTCACGCCCACGCCGTGCAACGCTTGCCGAGCAAGGGTGTTTCGCACGGTGAATGCGGTGATATCTTTCTTCTGGAGTGCCAGCCGCCAAGTATTCGACGTGATGGCGTCCAATTTCGAGCAATCGACGACGAGCATGTCTCGGTGTTCGCCGAGACGCTCGGTAATTTCGTCGATCAACATGCCTTTGATGACTTTACTCATGACACTCTCACAGCCTGAATTTCACGCACCGAAAACAACCGGACACAAGTCTCGTCGACCGTACCAATGACGATCACGCCGCGACAGAAATTCCAGGGGAATTGGTGGCGGTCAGGGTGACGCTTCGAAGATAGACGCCCTTCGAGGACGCTGGCTTCAAGGATTGAATATGTTTGAGGAACGCTTGGGCG
The DNA here is from genome assembly GCF_011634775.1 of Thalassoroseus pseudoceratinae. Classification (NCBI taxonomy): domain Bacteria; kingdom Pseudomonadati; phylum Planctomycetota; class Planctomycetia; order Planctomycetales; family Planctomycetaceae; genus Thalassoroseus; species Thalassoroseus pseudoceratinae. The sequence continues at coordinate 444,858 of NZ_JAALXT010000006.1, read as the reverse complement.
TTTTCGGCGAGTTGTTCCGTCGAGAACGACATCTTGCCAACAACGCAATGGACGATTCCGGCACTATCGTTGCGGAACTCGACCTTCCCAGCTTTGTATTCACTGACGGCGGTGGCCACGTCTTGGGTGACGGTTCCCGCTTTCGGCGATGGCATCAAACCTCGCGGCCCCAGCACTCGACCGAGCGGACCGACGACACCCATCATGTCTGGAGTGGCGATCGCAACGTCGAAGTCGAGCCAGCCGTCTTTGATTTTGTCGGCCAGTTCTTTTCCACCGACATGGTCGGCACCGGCTTCTTCGGCCACCGCAACGTTCGGGCCTTGAGCGAATACGAGCACTCGCTGGCTTTTCCCGATCCCGTGCGGAAGCACGATGGAACCGCGGACGATCTGATCCGCTTGCCGTGGGTCAATCCCAAGCCGCAATGCCAATTCAACCGTTTGGTCGAACTTGCAGGGCTTGATCGTCTTTGGCAGGGATCCTTCGAGCCCTTTCAAAGCATTGACTGCCTCCGGGAGCGAGACTTGACCCGCTTCGGCCGCTTTGGTTCGCAGGAATTCCATGCGTTTCGAACGTTTTGCCATCGTTCTTTTAACCTTGCTTCTCTCGACCCGATAGACGGAGACCGGATGCGTCAATCAACTCTGACTGCCGGTTCTGTTGTTCGCCTACCGTTCGAGTGTGTTTTTCACTCTTCCACCAGCTTCGCTCAGTTGCGACAGGTGGTCTCCGGGAAAGAAGGCGGGTAGAGGGGAGTTAGTCGACGACTTCAATCCCCATGCTTCGAGCGGTGCCGGCGATTGTTTTCGCGGCCTGCTCGACGCTTCCTGCGTTCATGTCTTCAAACTTCAGCTTCGCAATTTCCATCAAGTCGTCCGTGCTGACGGCACCCACTTTTTGGGTTCGTGGGTTACCAGCTCCCTTGGCGACTTTCGCTTTTTGCTTCAACAGCACTGCAGCTGGCGGGCTCTTGACGATAAAATCGAACGAGCGGTCGTTGTAAACCGAGATGACGACGGGCACCGTGGTGCCAGCCATATCTTTCGTCTTATCGTTGAACTGCTGAACGAACTGGCCGATGTTCACACCATGCGGCCCCAATGCAGTCCCCACAGGTGGAGCCGGAGTTGCTTGGCCGCCAACGACCTGAACCTTAATTTGGGCCTTGAGCTGCTTAGCCATGACTCAAATTTTCTTTTCTATCTTCAACGCCCAGCCAGTATGGCGTGAGGTGTGTTGGATGCAAAATGTGTGAAAACGAGTTCTGAACTCAAAACTCGCGGGAAGCGTGCCATTCTGTTGACTCGCTGACGAAACGCAAGGGGTGCGTGCAATCTTTTTTTGGTTTTTTTGAAACATCAGCTTGTCGAAGCGTGTGAATCCAATATTCAGTGACTGCGACAAGCTTCGACCGATTACACCTTCTCGGCTTGCCAGTGTTCCAGTTCGACAGGAGTGGATCGACCGAACACTTCGACCAGGACCGAAATCCGTCCGCTGTGTTCGTCGATGCCGTCGATTGTTCCTTCGAAACCTTCGAAACCGCCTTCTTTGATTTTGACCATCTCGCCAACTTCGAAGTCGATTTTGGTAAGTGGTTCTGGCTGGGAGGTCCCTTGAGGCAAGTCGGTTCCGAGCATTGCCGCCACTTCGTGGGGTTGCATCGGAATGGGTTTGCCGGCCGCACCCGTGAAGTCGCCGACACCGGTGGTGTCGCGAACGAGATACCAGGTCTCGTCGTTCAGCTCCATGTGGGCCATGATGTAGCCGGGGAACAGTTTGTGCTCAACGACTCGCGGTTTGCCGTTCTTGTTCTCTTTGATCTTCTGGGTGGGGATGACGATTTCGCCGAAGTATTCCTCCAACCCTTCCCGTTTGATGCTTCGCTCAAGGGATGCCTTAATCGACTTTTCGCGATTGCTTTGGACCTTGAGGACATACCATTCAAAGTTTGATGGTGCTTCAGTGGATTCGTTGGTGGTGTCCACAGCCGGAGCGGAGTCTTCGGCCGCGGGTTCCGGGGTGGCATGTTCATCGGTCATCGTTTTGACCTCATCCGTAATTATGCAGTGATCCCGATTCGACTTGCCGAACTTGCAAAGCAGAACCGGGACGCGAGAACTTTTTCGATTTGCAGGTGGAGTGAACCACCCGAGACATCAGGCGATTAGACCGCCCGTTCCAACAGTCCGACCAGCGTGAAAAACCATGCCCAAAAGATGTCGTATGCCAAAAGAACCAAGCCGATAAACAGCATGGTGGCGATGACAACGGTCGTGGCTCGTTGGAGTTCGTTTCGAGTTGGCCACGTGACTTTGTCCATCTCGGCTTCGACGGCGATCAGGAAGTCAGCGAACTTCGGCCAGTTGACGGCACGATAGATCATCCATAGGCAGACGGCTGCCAAAATCGCCGGGACCCCCAAGCTGATGGGACGCTCGTATCCGTACGAGAGCAGGAATTGCGAGAGTCGCCACAGGCCGATCAACGCGATCAGGGCGATGGCAATTGCAGTCAGTTGGCGGGTCAGGCGGCCTTGGTTGCGTTTATAGAGGCCGAACTGCGTTTGAGTTTGCCAGAATCCAGCTTCTGCCGTTTTTGCCATTCTTGCTCAGACCTTACTACACTCAACAGCCATGCGAGTGATTGTTGCGAATATTCTTCGACCGCAAGCCACTAGAACGGCTGGAGAATAACCAACTGATAGGGAAGCACGGGCGGGAGGACTTGAACCCCCAACCTGCGGATTTGGAATCCGCTGCTCTGCCAATTGAGCTACACCCGTAAACAGTGCACTTTGACTTTATCCGATCTGGAACCGATCTGCAATCGCAAGACAACAGGGGGCACCGTTTCGGGTCGCGTAAAGTGCGGCTGACTACTTCTTGCGGGACTCTTTATGCACCGTGTGCTTTTTGAGGGCCGGGCAGTACTTCTTGAGTTCTAGCCGCTCGGTACCCTTCATGATTTTTTCCACGCGATAGTTGCGCAGGCCGGTTTCCGTGCATTCCAGCCAAACGTACTCGCGTCGATTGCTCTTGGCCATCGTTATCTTCCTTGCAAGTGACTAACTTGCAGATTGGAGTCAATGAAGAAGAGAGTTCGAAGACGAAGCCGCGTCCTCAAAAAGGCTTGAGAACGCGGCTCAACTTGACTTGCAAACTCGAACTATTCGAGGATTTTGGTAACAACGCCGGAACCGACGGTTCGGCCACCTTCGCGAATTGCGAAGCGGCTGTTTTCTTGGAGAGCGATCGGCTTTCCAAGTTCAACCGAGAGGTTGACGTTATCGCCAGGCATGCACATTTCTGCTCCGCCGAGCAGGTTGGCGGTGCCGGTCACGTCGGTTGTGCGGAAGTAGAACTGTGGTCGGTAGCCGCTGAAGAATGGCGTGTGACGGCCGCCTTCCTCTTTGCTCAACACGTACACTTCAGCTTCGAACTTGGTGTGCGGGTTGATGGTTTTAGGTGCGGCGAGCACTTGACCACGGTCGACGTCTTCTTTCTTGATCCCACGAAGGAGGATACCGACGTTGTCCCCGGCGATCCCTTCGTTGAGGGTCTTTTGGAACATTTCGACACCGGTCACGGTGGTTTCGACGGTGTCTTTGAGTCCGATGATTTGGATCTTCTCACCGACCGTGATGGTTCCGGCTTCGATACGGCCGGTCACAACGGTACCACGACCTTCGATCGAGAACACGTCTTCGATAGCCATCAAGAATGGCTTGTCTTGTGCACGAGCCGGCTCAGGGATGTAGCTGTCGAGAGCGTCCATCAACTCGCCGATGCAGGCGTTGGCCGAATCGTCGCCTGGGTTGTCGAGAGCTGGTTTGGCGGAGCCTTTGACCAACGGGATGTCGTCGCCTGGGAAGTCGTACTTGCTGAGCAGTTCACGAACTTCCATTTCGACGAGTTCGAGCAATTCTTCGTCGTCGACGAGGTCGCACTTGTTGAGGAAGACGACCAATCGTGGCACGTTCACCTGGCGAGCCAAGAGGATGTGCTCACGAGTTTGTGGCATCGGGCCGTCGGCGGCGGAGACCACGAGGATCGCACCGTCCATTTGGGCGGCACCGGTGATCATGTTTTTGATGTAGTCGGCGTGACCTGGGCAGTCGATGTGAGCGTAGTGCCGAGTTTCCGATTCGTATTCGACGTGGGAAACAGCGATTGTCACGGTTTTGGTGTCGTCACGCACGGTACCGCCTTTGGCGATGTCGGCGTAACTTTTCATTTTGGCCAGACCTTTGTGGGTCTGAACTGCGAGTAGCGCAGCGGTGAGCGTGGTTTTACCGTGGTCAATATGGCCGATGGTTCCCACGTTGACGTGCGGCTTAGTTCGCTCAAAGACTTCCTTAGCCATCGATCAGTCCTCTCCTGTGGTTTCTTCTTTGCTTGACGGCTTGGCGAGCCGCTCTGAAATTTGAACAAAATAACTTTGCTGCGAAACCGCTTGTCTCGCACGCACTTCTTTCACCAGCCATTCACGGCACGCGGATTGTCGCCTGTTGAGGCCAACGGGCTGAAAGCTGCTGGTGGGACTTGAACCCACGACCTCGTCCTTACCAAGGACGCACTCTACCGACTGAGCTACAGCAGCGATGACAACATGTTTCACGTTGCCGAGCAAAACTGAAAAGCGGGTGAAGGGAATCGAACCCTCACAACCAGCTTGGAAGGCTGGGGCTCTACCATTGAGCTACACCCGCGTTGAGTTGTGTTTCAGCATTTCGAGGTTTGGGTGGAAAGCACCCTTGTTGAAACCTCCATGTTTTGTCTCTCGATACTCAAAATAAGAAATGGGGGAAGCAGGATTCGAACCTGCGAAGGCGTAGCCACCAGATTTACAGTCTGGCCCATTTGGCCGCTCTGGAATTCCCCCGTTATTGGGTTCTCAAGCACCCGTCATCCGGGACACTTCATTTTCTCTATTGTGATGGACAACCGGTTTTTTGGAAAGAGTTAGACGCTACCGATTTCCTACAGGTGCAGTCAAGCTCTTTCACAAGCTAGCGGTGGGAATCGAACCCACAACCTCCGGTTTACAAAACCGGTGCTCTGCCAATTGAGCTACGCTAGCGCAATGACGATTCTTGCGCCAGAGTGGTGAATATAGCAACGGGATGTCGGCTTGCAAGGCTCAGCGTGCTTCTGAAGCGAGATTTCCGAGATCTTCTTCACGGATTCGACACAACACCCGTCGAAACGGTTCACAAAAAATGCCCGCTGGCGGTGAGCCAGCGGGCAAAACTCTAGAAAACGGTAGGATAGAGGGCTTAAATCCCCGGAATATCAAGCCGTTCTTGTTGAGCAATTTTGCGAGCTTTTTTGAGTGCTCGGGCTTCGAGTTGGCGAATACGTTCCTTGGTGACACCAAATCGGCTGCCAACTTGTTCGAGCGTCAACGGTCCTTCTTGTCCTAACCCGAAGCGATACCGGATGATGTCCTTCTCGCGGTCGTCGAGTTGTTCAAGAATCTGCATGATCGCTGCGTGTTGACGTTTATTGGTCAATTCCTCTTGGAACTGGTTGCTACGATCGTCGGTTGACTGTTGGAACAACTCGTCCTTGCCGGTGCGGAAGCGATCGGCTTGGGTGTGAGCTGCCGGAATCGACCGAGCGTAGTTCTTCATAATGGCCCAAGAGGCATAAGTCGAGAACTTATTCCCCTTGGAGTAATCGAACTTCTCAATCGCCCGAATCAGGCTCATGTTGCCATCGGAAACCATTTCGAAGAAGTTGCTGGTCGGTTTGATATGCCGTTTGGCAATCGAGACGACCAATCGCAGGTTACTGCGAATCAGGAAGTTCTTGATTTCCGTCGCTTTGCCGAGCAAGTCTTCGACTTGATCCATTTCTTTCGTGCGCGGCCGGTCCATGTCGATTTGATCGCGGACCGCTCGAGCTTTGAACTTCAGGTAGTTCATTTTTCGGAAGTAATACTGCTCATCTTCCCGTGTGAGCAGCGGGATCGAGTACAAGCTGGCCAAGTATGGGGGCAAACCAGGCGGGATTTTGCTCGGTGTGCGTTTCTGTGGCGTTTCCGGTGGCGGGCCGAGAATGACTTCATCCGCGTCCGCTTCTTGAAACTCCTCGGAGTCGATGTAGTCGATCGGTTGTTCCAGCAACCGTTTCGCTCGGACTTCCGTCACGATGCGATACATGCTGGCCTTCGTTCGGCAATATCGATCCGCCAATGTCTCGACAGAAACACCGCGACGATAGCTGCGGAAGATGTCCGACTTCTGCTCATCGTTGATTGGCGAACTCGCCAATGGGAAGATGGCCGACTCCGGTTGTTCTTGATCGTAGTTCTTTAAGGTGTAGCGAATCGTTTCCACTGAGCGTCCTAACTTCCGCGCTAAACGGCGGCTGATATCCGCGGGGCACCCTCCCCGCCGGGCCAAGCGACGTGCTCGGCGAATAATGTCTTCCCGTTCTTCTTCGGAAAGCTGGCTGAATTTGGAGCCTCGTTTAATTTCGCCAGCGTGGTTTTCGACGAACCAATCGACGGACGATTGCAAGAAGCCAACTCGTTTGCGTTTGCCGAATTTGAACCGGCGGCTCACCAGCCCGCGATCACGCCAACGGTCCACCGTTTTCGTGGATACGTTGTACTTCTCGCTGAGTTCTTTCACTGTGTAAACTGGCTCTTCGACGGTCTGTGCGACCAAGTCGACGCTGTCCGAAAGATCCTCAACGAAGCACCGTAAATCATGGACGGCTTCTTCGCCTGACAGTTTCAGGTCCGGATACAAATCGGTTTCGCGTGACGTAATTCGCTCGAAGAGTGACGGGTAAAGGTACTCTTCTTGCGGGTCGATCTCGCGCAGAAGTTCCTCAGCCCGATCGACTTGCTTCATGCGAACGTCGCGGGGCGTGTACCGAATCTGCTGCTCGGCCAGCTTCCTCATTGCCGGGTTATGATATCGCGTTGCCATGACCATGGTGTTTCTCCGAATCTCGCAGGTAGACCGGTGGTTTTGATGTCTTCCAACAGCAACCGCTGTTCCATTCGTCCGTCAAATTACATCCAGAAACGAATCTTCTAAGGCAATTCAACGCACAAGATGTGCCTAATTGAGTGAACAGTCACATCTCCGTATGAGGGAGTACGTATTTAGGACGACATTCGCGTGAAAAAAGTTCGTATGCGAACCAATTTTTCCCAAAATAGCTCTCGTTTACGGATCTTTTGTTCATTTTTGCGGTGTCGTCATGTACCAAATTGCTACGTTTGCTGTCTTTTCGTTGTAACCCCGGTCATCTTGAGTCGAATCGCGAAATTTCTTTGTCAAGTAGAGTTTGTCGGACCACTTTGGTTCGAATTGCACCAATGTGCGCACAATTCTGGAAAAGTGTGCGGATGGGTCTCACTGCTGAGTAGTTGCATGTTGAGTAGTTGATGCCTTAGCTTATTGACGTCATTTCTCCGCGTTCATCAGGGTCTTTCATCTCATGAAATCGCACTTCGATTGGTTGGTCCGCGCTGTTTGGGCGTTTTCTTTGGCTCTCAATGGCTGTTTCGGTTGGAGTTTGGTTGTCTCCGCAGCGGAACCGGCCTCGTTGGTTGTGGGTTGGGATCCGACTGACGGTCACGTTCTGTTGGGTGAGTTAAACTGCTTGGCCTGTCACAAAACCGGCGAAGATTTCGCACTCCCGGTGACGAAAGACGCTCCAAACCTGAAAACGGTCGGGCAACGGGTGACGCCGCAGTACCTCACGCGGTATTTGGCTGATCCGCAGGAGATCAAACCCGGCACACCGATGCCGCACCTCTTACACTCACTGCCGGATGGCGAAAAAAACAAGACCGTCACGGAATTGACCCATTACTTGGTATCTCTTGGTGGTCCGATTGATCAGCGTGCGTCCGGGGCCAGTAGTTCTCAGATTCACGCTGGTGAGGAACTTTTTCACTCGATTGGGTGTGTGGCGTGTCATCAACCAATGGCCCAGGCACCACAACAGGACCGCGACCTACCGGCCGGTCTGGAGTTGGAAGACCTAATCGAATTGAACCTCCCCGGCACGGCTCCGCCGAAACCGTCGATTCCCTTGGGCGGTTTGGCGATGAAAACGACTGTCTCGGCATTGAGCAAGTTTCTGAAAGATCCGCTGCAAACACGTCCCTCCGGACGCATGCCGCATTTGAATCTCGATTCCGGCGAAGCTCAGGCTCTAGCGGCCTATTTGTTACGGGACCAGTACGACGAATCCGCACAGTCGGTTGGTTCCGGGTTGGACTTTGAGTTCTTCGAAGGGAAAGTCTCGAAGTCCACGGATCTTGAGAACAAAGAACCCACTAATACCGGCACGGTCAAGAACTTCGACCTCACGCAGTTCACGAACTCCAAAGGCGTGTCACTCAAAAACACCGTCAAGGGAGGAGCCCCGGATAACTTCGCGATTCGCTTTCACGGGGCGATCGAGATTCCGCAAGACGGCGAATACCGTTTCTGGACGAAGTCTGATGACGGTTCGGTATTGCGAATTGGTGGCAAACTGATCGTTAGTAATGAAGGTGTGCATGCACCGGTCGAGAAAACCGGGCAGGTGAAACTGACCAAGGGGCGACACAGTATCGAGGTGATTTTCTACGAACTCGGCGGTGGGCATGAGTTGACCGTCAATTGGCAACCGCCCGGCAAGAAACGTGGAAAGATCCCAGCGGACGCATTGTTCCACGACACCGCTGCAATGTTGCCGAAGGGAATTGCCGAGGGCGAGCAGTTCCAAGTCGATCCGGAACTTGCGAAACGAGGAAAAGAAAAATTCGTGGCCATTGGCTGTGCGAACTGTCACAGTACCGGCGAAACCCGCGTGCAGAAGATTGTCAAAGTCGATCTGAACCCCGCGAATGTCGAAGGCAATCGGGGGTGTCTTTCTGACGACGTGGGACCGGGGCGGCCGCGTTTTGCGTTCTCGAATGAACAACGCAGCGCGCTCCGCAAAACCGTGGCGAGCTTGTCTGATTGGCATGGGCCGGAAACGGCGGCCGAGAAAATTGACTACAGCATGGCCGCATTGAATTGCTACCGCTGTCATGAACGGGATGACAAAGGCGGACCAGATTTATTGCGATCAAATTATTTCGGCTATCTGAAGCATGTCGATCTCGGTGATGAAGGTCGATTGCCACCACCGTTGGATCATGTGGGTGTGAAGCTGACTGATGTCGGCTTCCGTGAGATGCTTTTGAACGGCCAAAAGTATCGAACATACATGGCGGCTCGCATGCCACGCTTCGGTCGTGAAAACGTTTTGTGGATGGCTAAGTCCTTCAATGCCGCCGATGCCGGTGAAGTGCCGAGCCGACAAATTCCTTTCAACAAGAATCACATTCGCGTCGGTCGGCAATTGACCGGCAAGAAAGGTTTGGCGTGTATTAACTGTCACGCTTACGGCGAGTACCGGTTGCCGGGAGCGGAAGGCTTGGACTTGTTGAATGTCACGCGGCGGATTCAGCCGGGATATTTCCATGCCTTCTTGAAGGATCCGCAAGGCCTAAAACCGCGAACACGGATGCCGTCCGGTTGGCCCGACGGTCGTAGTGCCTATCAAGACCTGCTCGACGGCAATGCCGATGCTCAAATTGATTCAATCTGGGCGTACCTTTCGGTGGGCGAGAAAGGCGGTCTGCCTTCGGGATTGTCGCCCAACAACACGAATATCCTGGTCCCGACCGATGAACCGATCACGTTCCGGTCGTTTTTGGACGGCGTGGGTTCCCATTGTATTCTTGTCGGATTCCCAGAACGCACCAACGTCGCGTTTGACGCCAACCGAATTCGCACGGTGGTGGCGTGGCCGGGTGATTTCATTTCGGCTCGGGAATCGTGGGAAGGCCGTGGCGGACAGTATGCTAAGATTCCCAGTTCCAACCCGATGTGGTTGCCCGATGGTCCGCCACTCGCTCGGTTGCCCAGTGGAGAATCGGAATGGCCGAAGGATGTTCCCAAAGGCCAGAAGATCGGTTCAAATCGCACGTTGGAAGGGTGGCAGTTCAAAGGGTATCGCTTCGACAAAAACCGCGTGCCCACGTTCCTGTACCAGATGCCCGGCGGAATCGAAGTCGAGGAAACCTATCAAACCGAGTTGGTGCAAGACGGCACCGTGTTGATTCGCAAATTGCAGATCAGCTCGACGAGCGACATTCCCGATTTGTATTTCCTGGCCGCTCGTGGTGATGCGATTCAAGCAGACACAGAGCGAGAATTCGTGATTGACGGCGACGTTCGCTGTCAGATCGCTTCCGGCACGGACAGCATGCCGATCACGCGACCGGTCGGCAATCAGAAAGAGTTGCTCTTGCCGATTCGCTTTGAAAATCGCGATGGCAAAAATGTGGCGACATTTGAAGTCAAAATGACGTGGTGAGAATCGCCGAGGCTCTCGGTGTTGGTCTTGCATTCATTATCTCTCATCCTTGTGAAATGAGTTTCATATGCGTTCGCTTCTCTTGGCGATGATTGCCGTTTGGCCGTTGGTTTCCGTCGCGTCCGCCGCCGAACCGACGGAGAACGATTATTACAAGATGATCACGTTGCCGACGCCGGACGATGTCGTTCTGGAAGTTGGCGGATTGGGCTGGCTCGACAAGCAGAAGACGCGTCTGCTCGCTTGCACACGACGCGGCGAATTGTACGTCATCGACAACGTCTACACCGAACAGCCGAAACTCGCGGGCCAGGAAAACGCCAAGCCAGCTGACGTTGTGAAGTACACGCGAATGCTGTTCGGTTTGGCCGAACCGTTGGGGATTTTGGTAAATCCCGGTCACGGTTTCAAAGACGGCATCTACATGGCTCAACGCGGTGAATTGAGTCGCGTCGAAGACAGTGACGGTGATGACCGAATCGATCTCGTGGAAACAATCTGCGACGATTGGGAACTCAGCGGGAGCTACCACGAATACTCGTTCGGACCCGTGCTCGGCAAAGACGGTGATCTGTGGGTGACGCTGAATCGACCATTCGGCGGCGGACAAGAGCCGAACGGTTTTTGGCGGGGTTGGGCGGTGAAGATCGACACCGAAGGCAACATGGAACCCGTCTGCCCCGGTTTGCGGTCGCCTGCCGGGTTCGGGAAAATCGCGAACGGCGAGATGTTCTACACCGATAACCAAGGCGATCACGTGGCGGTGTGCAAACTTGCTCACCTCAAGCCTGGCGTGTTCCATGGGCAGACAACCGGATTGGAATCGGTCGATCATCCACTCTCGAACTTCAAACTACCATTCAAAGGGTATCCGAAGCGGGGCATGTATTGGGCGGAAGCCGTGGAGGCCAATCCGAAGTTGCAAGCCCCGGCCGTGTGGTTTCCGTATCCGGATTTGGGCAAATCACACAGTCAGTTGTTGCTCGACAACACCAACGGAAAGTTCGGACCGTTTCAGAATCAGTTGCTGGTGGGTGATCAAGGTACCGCGATTATCGTACGGGTGTTCCTTGAGGAAATCGGTGGGGAATACCAAGGGGCGTGTTTCCCGTTCCGACGCGGATTCGATTCCGGTGTGCTCCGACTCGAATGGGGACACGACGGTTCGTTATTCGTCGGCGGAACGAATCGTGGTTGGGGTGGTGGATCGAAACCGTACTGTCTGCAACGATTGGTTTGGACCGGGAAAACACCGTTTGAACCCCACGAAATGCGTGCCAAACCAGATGGTTTCGAAGTCACCTTCACACAACCGGTCGATCCAAAAACCGCGGCGGATGTGTCTTCTTACAAACTTCGTTGTTGGACGTACCGTTACGACGGAGCCTACGGCGACCCGCCACGTAACACGCACGATCTCAAAATCACGAAAGCCGATGTCGCCGAAGACGGGAAATCTGTCCGACTGACCGTGGACGGTCTTGAGCCGTATTACGTTCACGAGTTGCGGTTCGATGGCGTGCGGAATACCGAAGGGCAGGGGTTGTTGCACCCGATCGGCTATTACACGTTGAATCGAATTCCCAGCGAGTAACTTCAGCGAAAGTTTCTGGAAATCATCGTCGATCATGCCGCCGGTTCTAGCCGGCGGTTTTCTTTTTCCAGCCTACGCAGTTTGCCAGACGGTGCGTTTTTTGTGTGCGGATTGATCCAATTAGGAGGACATTTCGGGTTATGTCAAGCCCGTTTTGGAGCCGATGAATGCCTTGGCGAAAAACTAAAATGACGCAACGCAATGTTCAGAAAGGGGGGACATATGCCGTTGCCGAGGATCTACGGTTGGGTGGCCGCTGTTGCCGCCGGAGCCGGCAGTTTCGTACTCGGTGCGGACGGTTCGTCATGGGCAGGCGAACCGAACCGTCAATACGCGTCGGCTTCCACACCGCTGACGCGACCCGCAATCGACAAGATCGTAAGAACGATTCATCGGGGCACGTCCTCGAACGAGTCCAAGTTGCAAGCCATCAGCGAATTGCCGATGGACAAGCTGACATCCGAGCAACGCGGCGAGGTTCAAGCCTTGTTAGATTCGCTGAGCTTGTATCGTCAGTTGGCAACCGTCTCGGTCCGTGCGGAACCGGAAGTTCAGCGGTATTTTCTGGAACGTCCAGATATCGCGGTGAGCTTTTGGCGATCCATGGAGATCTCGAAGTTTCATCTCGTCGAGACCACACCCGGCGAATTTACCTGCGATGACAACGACGGCACACGGGGAACCGCGAGTGTCTTGTACCAAGACAAATCGCAAAGTCTCGCGATCTGCCAAGGTGCCGTGAAAAGCCCGCTCTATCCGGGGCTGATTCACGCGAGTGCATTGTTGCACTTGCAGCATGATTTCGTGACCGGCGAAGACGGGAACACGTGGTGTCGGGATCGGGTGCGAATGTTCGTGAGCATTCCGTCTCATGCGGTTCAGGCGGCGGCTCAGTTGTTTTCGCCGTTGACGAATATGATTCTCGATCGCAACCTGCAAGAAGTGGCCGTGTTTCTCGCGGTCATGGATGGAGCGATGGCCCGCCAACCCGGTTGGGTGGAACAGTTCTCGCAGCAAGTGGAGGATATGTCCCGCGAGGACCGGGAAGAACTACTCGACGTGACCGCCAAAGTGTTCATTCGCAACCGCCAACGGGAGTATTTCCGTTTGCACGGCGAACAACCAACCATTGAGCAAGTCTTGGCACCACTGCGAGAAGCCCAGGCCAACCGACGTCGTGAGAACGCGACCAATTAATCGGCGTTTTCGTGCGGGACGTGTGTGATCGCAACCACACGCGTCTCGCACTTCGGACGCTAAGACGTCGCAATCCCGAAATTTTGAGCGAACGAAGTTCCGACGACGGCAACGCCGAGATGGGTCGATTCCGGCCGCAAGATATTCGCCCGGTGGCCGGGTGAGTCCATCCACGCTTCCACGACTTCAGCGGCGGTCTGGAATCCGTACGCCAAGTTCTCGCTCCAACCCCGATGTTCGAAACCGCCGTAATCAATCCGCGTGTTGATGGTTGGGAAGCGAACTCCCCAGAGGTTGTGCTCGAATGCGTTTTCGATACCGGCCGCTTGACTCGCGTCGACGATTTGCTTGGCGTGAATGAACGCGGACAACGACAGACGCTCGCTCGGTAGCACTTCGTTCAAGCCGGCTCGCACTCGCTCTTCATTGGTCAGCCGCAAGATTTCCAACTCAATGGCCTGCATCGACCGCGGGCGATCGGGTGTGCCTTGGGTCGTGGTGTTCGTCCCGGTGCCGCCATCGACAACATCGAGGCCAACGCCGCCCCACATGTCGTCGTTTCCTCCACGACCGAACAACCGATCGTTGCCGAGTCCCCCATAAATGTCGTCGTTGCCACCACCACCGTAGATGTCATCGTTACCGAATCCGCCGTAAATGCTCGTTGGGATGGTGATGGACTCGGAAACTTGAATGGTGTCGCTACCACTATCACCATCGATCACGATTTCCAAAACCTCGCCCACCGGGAAGGATTCTCCTGTGCTATCCACGGTCACGATGTCGTTGTTGAGAGTCACAACGATGTTGTCCGCGTTTGTGGTGCCGCGGACGACAAGAATGCCATTGGAGAGGTCGCTAGTGACTTCGTTGACCACACTTGGTGCCGGGCGAACTTCTTCAAATGTGGGATCGCGATTTGGATCCGGATCTGGGTTCGGATCGGGGTCAGGATCCGGATCAGGATCTGAGTCCGGTTCGCCAGGCAGGTCGGATGCCAACCGGTTAAGACCGTCTCCCAAGGAATAGAAAAAGAGTGCGTCGGCTTCAGCCAGCGGAGTCACCACGACGTGCTCGAACGTGCCCCCGTTGATTGCCGCCGCTTCGATGTTGTTGGTTTCCAAGCGGGTGGTCAGTTCCCCGTTGATCAGGTAGCCGGTGCGGTTGCGTCCCGATTCGGGGTTCCAGAAGAACAGGTCGGTTTGGTCGTTGTCATCAAAATCACCGGCGATCAGGCGGTTGAAGTCATTTCCGTTGACGGCAGCCGCGGGAATGAGGTTTGTCCGTAGATCGGTCGGCGTCGGGAGATCGGAATTCAGATTCAGATCGATCAGCCGATTGCGACCGGATCGAGAATTCCAGAAGAACAGGTCGCTGGTGCTGTCGTTGGCGAACTGACCACTCACGATCTGCTCGAAATCGCCACCGTTGACCGCGGATGGCTCGATTCGGTTTGTCAGGAATGTCGTCACGACGGATTCGCCGACGACCGTTTCGTCCCCAAAATCAATGAAGCGGTTCCGTCCGGTTTGGGGGTTCCAGAAGAACAAGTCTTCAGCGGTGTCACTGGAGAATTGCCCGGACACGACTTCGGTGAAATCGTTGCCGTTGACGGCTCCACTGGCGACCGCGTTTGTCGAGAAGGAGACGACTCCGTCCTGGATCGCGATGAGCCGGTTTCGTCCGGTCCGTGGGTTCCAGAAGAAGATTTCGTCGCCGGTCGTTCCGTCGAAGTTGCCCACCACAAACTGCGGGAATTCGCCATTGATCACGCCGGTTGGGACGACATTCGTGCTGATCTCGAAGCTGTTTCCAGAACCCCATGCAAAGCGGTTTTCACCCGTGACCGTATCCCAGAAGAAGTAGTCCGATTCGCCGTTGCCATCAAAATCGCCGTTCGCGATGACATCGTAACTTCCGTTGATTGCAGCGGGGGAGATCGCTGCGTTCTCGATGGTTGCCGTGAGCAGAATTCGGGATTCCAGGACTTCCGCCGCCATCGCGTGACTCGTTCGCCAGCGGCGTTTTGCTCGCTTCGCGAAGGCACGATCGACGCAGACTGTCCAAAATTTCCGTAATGTGAGAGGAGTTGTCATCAGCTCACTTTCGAACCGAATTGTTTGCAAGGAGATGCGCAAACGCCCCAGAATCCGCCCAATGCTTGGAATCTCGCATGGGAATAAGGCGGTGAAATGGCGTTCGTACCGTGGATCGGCCCGAGTCTTGTCTATCAGATCGGGAAACTGGGGGGAAGAGGAATTGTTGTCAGATAAAAATTGGCGCGCGAAGCGAACCGCGGATGGTTCGCATTATTCCGTTCACGATCCCCCACGATAGTGATTCTTCGTTCAACAGGCGGTTCGCAAATGTGTCACGAGCCCGGACACAGACGGTCGCAATTCGGTCGAGACGGTGTTTAGATGTCGTAGTACATCGCGAATTCGTAGGGATGCGGGCGTTCGCGGATGGCGTTGATTTCGTGTTCGGTCTTGTACCAAATCCAGGTGTCGATCACGTCTTCGGTGAACACGTCACCACGAAGCAGGAATTGATGATCGTCGCGGAGTGCTTGCAAACATTCCTCCAGGAACGCGGGCGTTTTGGGGACGTCTTTGAGTTCGCTGGGGTCGAGATCGTAAATGTCTTTGTCGAGCGGAGCACCGGGATCGATCTTGTTCTGAATACCGTCGAGAGCGGCCATCAACACTGCCGACATCGCCAAATACGGATTCGATGACGAATCCGGGCAGCGGAACTCGAAGCGTTTGTGGTCCCGATGTGGCGAGTGCACTGGGATGCGAATCGCTGCGGACCGGTTGCGGAAACTGTACGTCAGATTGATTGGTGCTTCGAATCCGGGCAGAAGCCGTTTGTAGCTGTTGGTCGTCGGACAGCAGAACGCCAGCACGGCGTTCGCGTGTTTAAGGATGCCGCCCATCGCGTGCAACGCCATCTCCGATAACCCACCGTATCCGCTGCCGGCGAACAATGGCTCTTCGTTTTTCCAAAGCGAGAAGTGCAAGTGCAAGCCGGAACCGTTGTCATTCCACAACGGCTTGGGCATGAACGTAGCGGTTTTGCCATTCTTAGCGGCAACGTTCTTGACGATATACTTATACCGCAGCAGATGGTCGGCAATCTGCACGAGCGGACCGTATTTCATGTCGATTTCGCATTGCCCGGCCGTGGCAGACTCGTGATGCTGGGCTTCCACCTCGACGCCGCACTCCATCAGCAGCAGCATCATTTCGGTTCGCAGATCTTGCAAGGTGTCGTTCGGGGGCATCGGCAAATACCCCTCGCGATACCGAACCTTGTAGCCTGCGGTGCCGCCGCTGCGACGTTCGCCGTTCGTGTTCCACGGTCCTTCGATGCTATCGACCCGATACATCGATTCGTGTTCGTTACAGCTGAATTGCACGTCATCGAAGACGAAAAATTCCGCTTCCGGCCCGAAGTTGGCGGTGTCCGCAATGCCGGTCGATCGCATGTAGGCTTCGGCCTTGCGAGCGACGTTCCGCGGGTCTTTGGGGTAGTCGGCCCGAGTGATCGGGTCTTGAATGTTGCATGTCATCGACAACGTGCGATCCATGAACGGATCGATCATCGCCGTCTCGGGTTGCGGGACGACGAGCATGTCGCTTTCGTTGATCGACTGCCAACCACGCAGGCTGGACCCATCGAAACTGAAACCGTCTTCAAAGCTGACTTCCGTCAGGGCTTGAACCGGAATCGTGAAATGCTTCTCCGTTCCCGGAAAATCCATGAAACGGAGATCAACGGCTTTGACATCATGGGTTCGGCATAACGCCAAAACTTCCTTCGGGGTCATTCTGTCGGTCCTGGGAACACTCATCGGGTCGGGCAACTCTCAGCGATGCTATTGGGGAACGCAAAAACCGTACCGCTTTGACGTTTCGCCATCATTCCATGGAAGATCACCCCGTGAAGGGGCAAAGGTTCTCACAGAGATCAACTCGCGTTTGGACGCCAATTTCCCTACAGTCTAGCCAGATCAGCTGTCCCGAAGTAAGCCAATTCGAGATGGATCAATTGTACGGTCCCATCTGTCTGGTTCCGTCATGGACTTGGATGGTGAATGATTGCACTCGGGAACGCAACGAATTCATGGCACCCTAGCACAAAATGTGAGCAGAAATGTCGAAAAAGAAGGCAAAGGCGGCCAAAGAGGACGTGAAGTACTGGCTGTTCAAGTCCGAGCCCAATGCGTATTCCATTTCCGATCTGTTGCAAGAGAAAAAGCAGACCACGTTTTGGGATGGGGTGCGGAATTATCAGGCTAGAAACTTCCTGCGAGACGATGTCCAGGTGGGTGATGGGGTGTTTTTCTATCACAGCAATACGAAGCCGCTCGCAATAGTGGGAACCATGCGGGTTGTGAAAGCTGGTTATCCTGACCATACCGCATTCGACGAGAACGACCATCACTACGATCCGAAAAGCGATCCTGAGAATCCGACTTGGTACCACGTCGATGTGAAGTTGGAGCAAGAGTTTCCCGAGCCAGTCACACGGGACATGCTCAAGGAGGATGAGGAAACTGCTGGGATGATGGTACTCGCACGGGGGTCGCGGTTGTCGATTCAACCCGTCACGCCAGATGAGTGGGCAGCGGTGCATCGGTTGGCCGGTGTGGAACCGAAGTCTTAGACGTATCGGCATCCGAATTGCGGTGGTTGTTTTGGTTGTTTTCCACGGACCGACTTCGATAGACTTCGAGCCCACCTCTCTCACACTTCACGGACTTGGTCGATGAGTGATTTCTCCCTGCAAAACCACGGTATTACCGTGGAACGGATTCTCCGCAACCCTGATCCCTCCACGCTGTACGAAGAGGCGATCCGCCGCGAAGCCGGCACTACGATTGCTGACACCGGCGCTCTGATCGCTTATTCCGGTGAAAAGACCGGTCGTAGCCCAAAAGACAAACGGGTCGTCAAACATCCGGATTCCGAAGCGGATGTGTGGTGGGGACCGGTCAATTTTCCGTTGGAGGAATCGACGTTCCAAATCAACCGCGAACGGGCGATCGATTACCTCAATACGCGAGACCGGTTGTACGTGATCGATGCGTTTGCCGGTTGGGATCCTGCGAACCGCATCAAGACGCGGGTGATTTCGGCTCGTCCTTATCATGCGTTGTTCATGCGGAACATGCTGATTCGCCCCACGCCCGAGGAGATGGAAACCTACGGCGAACCGGATTTTGTCATCTACAACGCTGGCAAGTTTCCGGCGAATCGTTACACGTCCGGCATGACCAGCAAGACCAGCGTGGACCTGAGCATCGAACAAGGTGAAGTCGTCATCCTCGGCACCGAGTACGCCGGTGAGATGAAGAAAGCCGTCTTCACATACATGAATTACACGATGCCTGACAAAGGCATTCTGTCGATGCACTGCTCGGCGACGGCGGAGAAAGACAGTGAGAAAAGTTCCGTGCTATTCGGGCTCTCCGGAACCGGGAAGACCACGCTATCGACCGATCCAAGACGGCGGCTGATCGGTGACGACGAACACTGTTGGAGCGATTCCGGCGTGTTCAACATCGAAGGTGGTTGCTACGCGAAAGCGATTTACCTCTCTGCTGAAACCGAGCCAGAGATTTTCGGGGCTCTCCGTTACGGCGCGGTTTTGGAGAATGTGAAATACGACTCCGCCGACCATCACGTCGACTTCAATGATTCCTCGATCACGCAAAATACGCGTGGAGCGTATCCGATCGAGTACATGGACAACGCCAAAATTCCATGCGTTGCCGGTCATCCGACGGATGTGATCTTCCTCACCTGCGATGCGTTCGGCGTGTTGCCGCCGGTGAGTCGACTGACTCCCGAACAAGCGATGTACCACTTCATCAGTGGCTACACCGCGAAAGTCGCCGGGACGGAGATGGGCGTCAATGAACCGCAAGCGACGTTCTCACCGTGTTTCGGTGGACCGTTCCTGGTGTGGCATCCTGGCAAATATGCCGAGTTGTTGGCCGAGAAAATCAAGAAGCACGACGCGAAAGTCTGGTTGGTGAACACCGGTTGGAGCGGCGGAGCCTACGGCACGGGAAGTCGGATGAAACTCGCTTACACACGTGCCATCATCGACGCGATTCACTCCGGTCAATTAGCCGACGCCCCAACGCAGCCCGACCCGATCTTCGGTATCCACGTCGTCACCGAATGCCCCGGCGTGCCAAGTGAAATCCTGATCCCGAAGAACACCTGGACCGACCAAGCCTCCTTCGACGACACTGCAAAGAAACTCGCCGGCCTCTTCCGCGAGAATTTTCAGACCTACGAAAGCGGCGTGAGTGCCGAAGTCATCCAAGCGGGTCCGACTTCTTAGCCCTGCTTTTGACTGCGTTTTGACTGCGTTTTGATATGCGAGAAAGCTGGGAGTTGTCCCAGACTGCGTTACTCGTCGTGTATTTGAATCGGCCGCAGTGATTTCAGCGTTTTGTTGAATTGCCGGTCAACCATTCGGAAGACTTTTTGGCGGAGGCGGTCGTATTCGCGGACGAGGAGTTTGGCTTCGTCGGTGAGTTCACTGCGTTGCGGTCCGGAACCGCCGACGTGCGTTTCCACGAGCGGAATGCCGAAATCGCGTTCGACGTCTTTCACCCGCGACCACACATGACGGTAGCTTTTGCCGACGTGTTCGGCGGCGGCTTTGATCGAGCCGGTTTTGTCGATCGCCTTCAGAATGTTGCTCAGCCCCAAACCGAAGACGTATTGGCCGTCTCGCTCAATCCAGATTTTGGCACGCGGTGTGAGAGGTGGCTCGCCCGTGTGCTGATCGTCGCTCATGTTGCCCTCGTTCGGAAGAGTCGACCCCATGCGAACATGGTGACGGACCGCTTCCCGAACGTCAATGTCTTGTCACGAGGGGCAGGTCAGGGAGCGACTTCGAGCAACTGTTGCTTGTAAGATTCGACGGTCGTGTAGCACTCGCAACACCGATCGATCAGAGCAGGGCGGTCTTCGATGACAATTCGCCGCCGTCGATACGAAATACAACCCTCGTCGCGGAGCATTTGAAGAATCTCCGTGACGGTTGCCCGTCGCACACCGAGAATCCACGAAAGGTGTTGTTGCGTGATGGCAAGTTCTTGCTGACCGGTGGCGTCGGCACACGTGAGCAACCACCAGCAGAGTCGTTGTTCGGTCGGATGAAGTTGGCTACAGGCGGTCTTCTGTGACGACTGAAATTTGACGGTCAACATGAAATGATGCAACGTCTCACGGAAGGCCGGTTCGGCTTTCGTCAGTGATAGAAACGGACCCACTTCGATGCCAAGCATGGCTCCTGTGGCCGACACGACGACTTCTCGATCCGACTCCAGACAACCGCACAACACTGCCACGCCGATGAAACCGTCTGGTCCAATCGTCAGGACTTCGATGGCGCGGTCGTTGCGAAGATTCACCATGACCGACGTCATGGCGTCTAACGGGAAGTAGACGGACTCAATCTCCTGGCCAGGTCGATAAACGACTTCGCCCTGTTCCCAAGTCCGGCATTTACCCATACTGAGAAGTCGGTGACGAACGTCCGTCGGCAACTTTCGAATGAGACTATTTTGTTCGATGTTCTCGGTGTCGTTCTCGGGCACGGGATTGATCTCCCATTGAAACCGACCGGCTAGTTGGCCCATCTCCGTCTGAATAGCCGGCAGAATTTGATCCAGAGACAATATTAAGTGGGTGCATCGTACGTGTCGATTGGCGAATGTCTATTGAGACGCATCGAGAAGTCGAAAAAATCGTCGAATTTCGCAGTAAGGCGATTGCCTTCTATCGAGACATCGTTCTCGAATGCACCATTCGTGCCATCAAACAAAAAAATCTCAACGAGACGCGAATCCCCATGGTAAAACGGCTGATACGTCATTGATCAAACGCGATCTCGGAGTTGACATCCCATTCTTATGGTCTGCTATCAATCAACTTGGTTCCGCCAAGGCCGGTTTGAACTGATTCTCTATGGTCTGCTGGCAGTTGCTGCGGTTTGGCCGATGCCGAAATCGCTGACAACGGTGTTACCACTCGGGACTGAACCGGTGGAAACCGTGCCACTTTTCAATCTGTGGACCATGTGGTGGAATGCGGACCGAGCGGCCGAAGGGTTTTACGATTATTGGCAGTCGCCGATTTTCTTTCCCGCTGCGGATACGTTTGCGTTCTCGGAACCGCAGCCAACTACGCTCGTCGTGGCCCCGTTGATTTGGATGATGGACACCCCGATCGCGGCCTACAACTGCTACCTCTTACTGGCCTTGAGCTTGAACGGTTGGAGTTCGTTTCGGTTGCTCCGACGGTTGGAAGTTGGGTGGGCGGCGGCGTTCACTGGTGGGGCGATGGTGCTGTTGTTGCCGTTCGTGCATTGGCAACTTGGGGTGTTGCAGCTCGTGCCGATCTTTGGAATCGTGTGGACGATTCACGCACTCGTCGATATTGCCCACGGTCCGAATTGGCGAAACGGTTTGCGGTTAGGACTGTCGGTCGCGGTGACTTATTTCCTCTGCAACCATTATGGATTGTTCCTATGTTTACTGTTGGTGCCGACAACTCCCTGGCTGCTGGGGCGGAAAAGTTTCGATTGGCGGGCTTGGGGAATGATTTTGTTCGGTGCGACGATTTGCGTGGCGCTCATCGGTCCGATGGTCTGGACCCAATTGGAAGTGATGCACCGACACGATTGGAAACGGAGTCACGAGTTGATCGAAACGTTATCGGCTCGTCCATCCGATTTGCTGGTTCCGCCTTGGAAACCCATGTCACCGCTGCCGGCCGAGTTGGTCACGCCTCGTGAGTGGCCTTGGAAGTTGTTTCCGGGAATTGTCAAAACGGTTTTGGCGGTGGTCGGTATTTTCGGCGGGTTGTGGAAGTCGCAGTGGCGAACGGCGACCGTCTTCCTCTTGAGTTTCGGAGTGCTCGCGGAATTGTTGGCGTTGGGGCCGTTCTTGAAGATCAACGGCGTGCAACCGTATTGGTGGTTGTTCGAGCATGTTCCCGGAATCGCCCAAGTGCGAAGCGTTTACCGGTTCAACGTGTTCGCGCAGTTGGCATTGTGCTTTCTGGCGGCCATCGGTGTGCAAACGTTGTGTGTCGAATTTTGGTGTCGATCTCAAGAGCGATCTTGGGGGAAGTTCGGACTCGTGGTCACGACGTGTTCGGCGCTCGTACTGGGAGGGTGGGCCGCTGCGGAATTGTGGCCGCCGTGTCAACGTTTACATGTGGTAACGTCACCGGAAGTCCATCGCAAATGGATCGACTGGGTGAAGGACAACACACGATCAGACGCCATTGTGTGTGGCATGCCATTCGTGAAAGGAACACGGGCGGAAGACTACGCCCCGGAAGCCCAATGGATGCTGCACGGCATGTTGCATCATCGGCGAATGACGAACGGTTATTCGGGTTTCTTTCCGCGATCGTTCAAGCGATTGAAGGGCGATTTGTCGGCGTTCCCCAATCGACACGGGTTCGAAGCCCTGGCGAAACTTGGGGTGAAATGGTTGATTGTCGATTCCACCAAAATGCCGACGGTGCAACTGATGAGTGTGCCCGGGATTCGGAATTACCTGCGTCTCGACTTTTGGGACGAAGACGCGGGAATCGCAATCTATCGGCTGTTGAAATGACAAATCCCTACGGACTCGTCGTCAACGGGATGCGAACTCGAAGCGTCAAGTTCGCGGTGCCCGTTGAGCGGATTGCTGATGCCGCCGGTCTATTTTGTCAGTTTGATTTCGATCTCATTGCTGCCAGATTCGATTTCCACAGTTGCCGGATTCGGTTTCAACCCGGCATAAGGGGATTGGGCGGCTTCGCCGTGCCCGTCGGTCGCGGCAGACGATTCGGCGGCGGGAGCACCGTAAGAGATCGCGTGTTTGCCGATCACGGCACCGTCTTCTTCTTCATAGGTGCTGAGTGTGAAGGTTCCATCCGATTGAATTTTCCCCGACGCAGGTTTGCCGGGCGTGGGGTTGTCACTGCTAGCTTGCGGCACGAATGTGAGAGTTCCACCGGTGACTGGTTGGCCGTTGAACGTGACCGTTCCCGTAACCTCTGCGGTGGATTTCTGATCGCCACTGCCTCCGCAGCCTGTAACTGTCATCACGAAACCCATGATGACCAAGCCCATCGCATGCACGCTTTTGCGAATATCCGTCATTGAGTATTCCTTGGATTGAGCAATTCCATAAACAACCAGCCCGAACATCGGCTGACGTTCGAGCTGGTGAAATCATTGGTGTGGTTGCCGTTTCACCGTTGATGCGAGACCACCGGGAAACGATCTTGGAGCCAAGAGCAGACAGTCGGACTATGGGATGGTCACGACTTGTCCGTCATTGCGTTGGCCCAGATTCTCATAGGTGACGACGTCGATGTTTTCGCTCAGGAAGCTGACCGAGCCATCGCCAAAGACGAATTGAGCACCACCAGGGTGTTGGCTGCCGAAGCTCAAGTTCGACTCGGCATTGATGCGTTGGTTGATGGGGGTGATTCGGTCCATCAACCGCAAGTGCGATCCCAAGCCGAGTTCATCGCCACACCCGCGACCGTTCGGATTTCCGCCGGCCCAGATGGGGTACGCTCCATCACCGATGTTCGATGCGGTTACGTTTTCGCTGACCGAAACTTCACCAATGCACACTGTGTTGCTGGTTCCGTCGATGATGTCTCGCATCGCCGTGGGGTAGATGTTGGTGTTGTTGTTGGAGCTTCGGTACACACCGTTGAGGGTGTCGCCACGAACGCCCGTGTTGCAACCCCAGTCGGAGAGTGCTTGGTTCGGCCAGTTGCGGACGTTCCCCATGTTGCCAAGGTAGTTCGACTTCCCGTAATTGTTGTTGGCTTGCTCCGGGAGGATGTCACTCGGGCAGATCAGTGCGCTCAACACGTTTTGCGTGGCGTTGTTGCCGAGGGAGTTGCTGACATTGTGGTTGGCGACGGAGTCAACGTTCGAAACGCCTACCGAACTGCTGCTGAAACTCGGAGGCACGAACATGCCAGCAGTTTTCAAAGCGTCGTAAATGTTGGTTTGTTCCATGAACGGCAGCAGGTGGACATTCCAGCCCCAGTTCACATTGTCGTCGTCATAGGAACCGTAAGGGAATGCTTTGTAGACATCATGAAAGTTGTGCATCGCGACGCCCAACTGTTTCAGTTTGTTCTTGCATTCCGTTCGGCGGGCAGCTTCGCGAGCTTGCTGCACCGCTGGTAGCAACAACGCGATCAGAATCGCAATGATGGCGATGACCACGAGTAGCTCAATTAACGTGAAGCCACGACGTGAAGATAGATTTCGTCCGCGCATACAACTCTCCTCAAAAAAGGACCAAAAAAGTGTGTGGGGATGGTGAATCAGTCAAACGACTGACCCACCACATGGATGTAGCGTCAGGGTGCCCGGGAAGAACTGGTGTGGTGTGAGGGTTGTGGTTCCCAGGATGGTCGTTGCGTTGGCAACGTTTGGTTGGGCGAAGTTAATTGCTTCGGTGTTCGAAGAATTTAACCTCATATTGGCAGGAAAGATTCGGCAAATTTTCACATACCTGAACAATTTCACGGAATCACCACGAACGATCACTCCAATCACAACCGCAAGTGATCGACGATTTCTTGCGGCGTGCGGGAGTAACCGATGTAGAACGGGCCGAATTCCGCGTACTTGGCGGAGGCTTCATCGAACCGCATGGTGTAGACGATTTCCTTGATCGATTCCGGATTGCGTCCCCAAAGAGTGACGCCCCATTCCCAATCGTCGAAACCAGTGCTGGCGGTAATCAACTGCGACACACGACCGGCGAACTTAATTCCACTGGTGGCGTGTTCCGACATCAAGGCCGACCGGTGCGAGAACGATTCCATGTACCAGTTCGCACCCGGCACGCGGCTCTTGTTCATGGGGTAGAAACAGAAGACCGGCAGTTCCGGGAAATCGGGATACAAGCGTTGCTTGTTCATCGCCGGCAATCGCGAGGCGTAAGCGTTGAGTTTCGCCGCGTACATTTCCGAACCGGCTTCCAACCCCTGTGCGACGAGTTTTTCACCGTACTGCTCGGCAGTGGGAACGTATTCGGAGACTTCACTGATCGAGACGAACGAATACGTCGGAACCAAAGCCGGTCCCAGTGGGCACGCGCGGATGGCTTGCACGACGCTGTCGATCACCAGCGGATCGGGGTCCATAATCATCAAACCGAGATCCGCCCGATGACCACTCATCACGGCTGCGAGCAACCGTTGCGGGGCGTCTTCTCGTTCGGGGTTCAGCCAGTGCATCAATTCGCCGCGTCCCCAATCGCGATCCGACTTGCCAATCGCGTTCAAAGCGGCTTGGTCAACTCGGTAATAAATATGCAGGCAATGCCAGCCTTCGGAGAGTTTCACGGTGGGATCGGGCAGGGCGGCTTGGGGAGGGCGATTCATAGCGTGTGGTATTCAAAAAGTCTGTTGTGGTGGGAGTGTCAGTAGACACGATAACCTAGGCGGAACGTGAGGCACAATCCACTCAAATTGCAATTTCGTGTGGAAAAGCACGATCTTAATGATTGTACCAACTTTGCTGGCGGAAGCGGATTCGGAACGCCGATACTATGGGTGTCCCGGAAACACACAACGGAACACAAGCCAGACTGCCACTTTCGGATCAAATGGGCACCGGGTGCCTGTCACAAGCGAGGAAAGCTTGCCGACGCGGTTCGTGGCGATGTTCCGAGGTAGAGGAGACGATTCCACCATGCTGCGACGATTCGTGCTGAGCGGCCTCCTGGGAGTAGCGGCATTCGGTGCCCTCTCCACGCAAGATGCCGACCTGTCCGGTAAGGCTGAAGCTCAGGCCCAACAAGTCGGCCAACCCAACGATTGGCAACGCTTCTACTACTATCCTTACGTGTACTACCCCCACAACTTCCAACCGCCAAAGCAGTACGACAGCATGTACTACAAGTACCCGGCGGAACGTCGAATCCCGGTGTACAACAAGGATTGGTACAACTTTTATCCAACGGAAAAACCCTGGTACAAAGGCCATCACTTCATCTTGGATGTGTTCTGATCGGGTGATCGGTCCTAATCCAAAGGACTATCACCGATCAGCTTCCGGGGGCGATTGTCCGCAAGGACGAATAAAACGACCCGGCGAACCTAATGTTCGCCGGGTCGTTTTTGTGTTACCTCATGCTTTCACGGTTGCGAACTCAACGGTTGATTCCAATCGAGAACGAGAATACCGGAGTCGGTTGGGAACTACCCCGTTTTCGGAAGATCGGGTCTTCGCTGAGCACCTTTTGAACTTCCTCGCTGATGACGGACGGCAAGAGTTCTTGAGTCTCATCATCCAAACCGAGACACTCTTGAAACTTGCATTGAATCGTTCGAGGAAGCTGTCCCAGCACGTGGGCTTCGAGATTCTGACATTTCAGAATCAGTGGGTGACCGTCATCGTCCACCTTCCGAACGCTGACACCCTGCGGACCGCATTCGAGCTTGAACCGTGTGTCCTGGGAAACTGCACACGCGGAATTCACGCCAGTATTCCCCGCGTTGGATTGCGTGCATTTTGGTTTCTTCTCCGCACATGCCGGCCGAGTTGGTTTCTCCTTCGGATACGCAACCGGGGCTTTGTACTTCACGGGCTTTGCGGTTTCGTTGAGACGGACGGAGACGTCGCGGATTCGGTACTGTTGCCCACCGTGGGGAAAGGTGATCACTCTAACTTTCGGTGGGGTGGTCGGTGCTTTTTGGACGACCGGTTGGCACGGCTTGGGTTGCGTCTCTTCGGTCTTCGCGATGTTACGCTCGGCTTTTGAGGCCATCTTTGGTGGCGACGGTCCGACGACCGTGGCGATGAAGTTCGCGACGGCTTTCTGTTTTTCTTCCGTAGTGGTGATGGTCAGGATGTCGTCATCCCGTTTCACGTCGATGCTGCACTGATCCCGCAGCAGTGTGGCCAACATTTCGCCTTTTTGCGAAGGCAGGGCGTAGCGAACTTCCACGATGTTCGTGACCGAAATCGCACCGGGATACGTCGTATCGGCCGGAGATTTCGGAGCCGGTTTCGTTTCAAATTTGCCACCGAAGACGGGCTTTCCACCGGCAACACGTTGCACGAGTGCCCGGATTTGTTGTGGCGAGATCATGCCAACCGCTCGGTCGCACGGCTCGCCATCGACAACTGCCACGAACGACGGCAGCACGTTGACGTTGAACTTCTTGGCGAACTCCGGGTGCTCGTCGATATTCACAACCTTCAGCGGGCAACCGTGGCTGATGAGGTCTTGAATGATCGGTTTCATCTGTCGGCATGGACCGCACCACTCCGCACCGAAACACAGCACATGGTTGTTTCGGTCCGCCTCCGCAGCAGCGGGCGAGGAGTAAACCGGCACGCTGGCGGTTTTCTTTTTGTCACAACCGGGGCATTGGCAGCCTTTGCATTCACAGCCGTCTTTGCAGCAACTCGATTCTGCCGAGCACGCTTCGTAGACAACTCGTTCGTGACCACTCGGGCCTTTGCAGACGCGGGCTTTCACGTACGGTGCGTGTGCGGCGACCATCGGAGGAACCGGCATCGGAGGCATGACCGGATGATGCGGTCCATGAGCTGGGGCATTCATCGGCCCATGCGGCGGAGCACCAAACATTACAGGAACCGGATACGGTGCGTACGCCGGAACCCCAGCCATCGGAAACACACCGACCGGGCAAGCCACGGGTGCTGGGCCATTGGCAACGGGCGTTACGGGGTGAGGAAAATTCGGTGCGGGCGGGAAGAATCGCTCGTGCTCATCGCTGTGTCGAGCGAACGGAGCCGGATGGACCGGTTGCGGATGCGGAGCGTGTTCGAATTCGACTTGGTGAATTCGACGGGGCGCGGGAATCGGTGTCGGTGGTTCGACGGGGAACTCGGGACCGGGCGGGAAAAACACGACGTCGTCTTGCACGTATTGCGGTGACGGCAGCGTTTGTCCGCGCCACCCATGGGGAACGAAATTGTTCAATGCTTGCCGCAATCGGGTGATCGTTGGCACGCGGACCGGTCGTGGCGGTTTTGCGGTCTTGAGGGCGGGGACGATTTCGCTGGGCAACTGGCATTGAAGTTTGAGTTCAAAACGCCCACTCGGAACTTGTCGACTCACCTCACATTTCGTTCCGCACAGGATTTCCGAGTTTGCACCAACGGACACATGGGCTTTGCCCGGTGGGCAGGGGGCCGGCGGGCACTCTTTCGGTGAATCCGCGGCGAACACGCCGACATTGAGCAGCAGGGCGGCAGTCCAAAATACTTCAGGCATCGACAATCAACTCCTTGATAGATGAGTCGGGAATCCGTTCGCGACATCGGACTCATCCACCGATGCAAAACCGTTGCCAATCCATCAACCGAATTCGGGAATTCTCTCCAACTCGTGGATCACATTGATCTTCCAACGACGAAATGTTTTTCCGTGTGTGTTCCGGAGACGAAAGAATTGCAATTCCATCCCGATCGGTTTGCAAGAATTACCGACGGAACTGTTTGTTCGCTCTTGGAAAACCATCAACGATCGTTGATAATTGAGCCGATTGATCTGACAGATGAATCGTGTGCTCGGATTGAACACCTTCCAACCGGAATGTTCCAATGACCCCACCAACAACGCCTCACCCGCAGAATTTCGCCCGCCAAGCCTGGTTTGATGGAACCGCCCGCCGACCGGAGGGGTTGTCTCTCGTGTCGCGGCG
Source organism: Thalassoroseus pseudoceratinae (assembly GCF_011634775.1). Classification (NCBI taxonomy): domain Bacteria; kingdom Pseudomonadati; phylum Planctomycetota; class Planctomycetia; order Planctomycetales; family Planctomycetaceae; genus Thalassoroseus; species Thalassoroseus pseudoceratinae. The sequence goes on along the minus strand of NZ_JAALXT010000006.1, from coordinate 415,933 downwards.
GAACGTGCTCAAAGCGGGATTGGCCGGAATTGGCGGTTTGACGTTGCCGGGCCTGTTGCAACATGAACAATCCGCCCACGCCGGTTTGAAGACCGACCCCTCGAACGGAAAAAGTGTGATCCTGTTATGGATGGCGGGCGGACCGAGCCACATCGATACCTGGGACCCGAAACCGGACCGTCCGGTCAACAATCGTGGTCCGTTCGATGTCATCCAAACCAAGCAACCGGGAACGTTGATTTGCGATCGTCTGCCGTTGATGGCCGATCGACTTGATAAGTTTTCGATTCTGCGGTCCGTTGATTGTCGTGGTAGCAGTCACCAACCAAACATGGTGATGCAAACCGGCAACCGCGAGGCGGCTCCGCGAACGAATCCGAAGGGCGATCGCTATCCGTCACACGGTTCGATCGTCGCCAAGCACTGCGGACCGGTCCGGCCGGGAATGCCGCCGTATGTGGCCTTCCAAACCCACCCCACGCACATCGGCTACGCGGGTTGGTTGGGCAAACAATACGATCCGTTCATCGCCAACAACGCCGCGAAACTGCCGATCTACACGAATGTGGGGAAGGATACCGGTCGCACATCCGGGGCCGACGTGTTCCAACTTCCGTCCGGTTTGAACTTGGAACGACTGAAGAACCGGCAGAATCTCGTCGCGGATTTCGACCAGCTCCGTCGTGATCTCGATTTGCGAGGTTCGATGGACGCCGTCGATTCGTATCGGGCGCAAGCGGTGGATTTGCTCGTCGGTCGGCGGGCTCAGGAGGCGTTCGATCTTTCACGGGAATCAGACGAAACCCGCGCGAAATACGGCAAGCACTTATGGTGTCAACAGGCGTTGCTCGCTCGGCGTTTGGTCGAAGCCGGTTCGCGGTTTGTCACGTTGGACTTGTCGTATCACCCCGCGTCCGGGACGTGGGACAATCACGGCGACAACATCCCACCATACGGCGGAATCTCGCGTGGCTTGGGGCCGCTGTTGCCGTTGTTCGATCACCTCATCACGACGCTTGTCGACGACTTGGAAATGAAAGGTCTGCTGGACAACACCCTTGTCATCGCGATGGGCGAATTCGGACGCACCCCGAACATGGGCACGCAGGGCAGCACCGATGGTCGGAATCATTGGCCGGTTGTAATGTCGATGGCCCTCGCCGGCGGTGGCCTGACGCATGGTCAGACGATCGGTTCCACCGAATCGGACGGCGGAGCGATCCAAAGTCGACCGATTACTCCTGGCGATTTGTCCGCGACGATCTACCGTTACTTCGGCGTGCCACTCGGAACCACCTACGAAGACGAACGCAACCGTCCTCGCTACATCGTCGAAGACGGCCAACCAATTGCAGAACTCTTCAGTTAATCGAAACAAAACAAAAGCCCAACGCCGTTTGAGCGTCGGGCTTCTGGATTGTTGGGTTTGTTGCCGACAAATCAGATTGGGCAGGAGATGTTCCCGAGGCGTTCGGTCAGTTTGCCGTTTTCTTCGTAGTCGATCGGAACAGCGACCAAGCTGGGGCCGTCTTCTTGGAAAGATTGCTCCAAAACATCCGCGAGTTTCGTGCTGTCGTCGCAGAAGTGACCTTTCCAACCGAAGGCCTCAGCGAGTTTGACGAAGTCGGGGTTGCCGAAATCGAGATCGGTGTGGCGGCCGAAAGTGTTGTCTTGCTTCCAGGCGATCAAACCGTATGCGTTATCGACCCAGACCATCACGGTCAGGTTCACATTGAGACGCCGAGCGGTTTCCATCTCCTGCACGTTCATCATGAAACCGGCGTCGCCGCAGACCGAAAGAATTCGTCGGTCCGGATGAACCAAGCACGCTGCGATTCCACCGGGCAACGCGAAACCCATCGAGCAAAAACCGTTCGGAATCAGGCATGTGTTCGGCTCATGACATTGGTAATGCCGAGCGATCCACATTTTGTGAGCACCCACATCGGATAGCAGCACGTCATGCGGTCCGAGAACTTTCCGGGCATCGGCGAGCGCTTTCTGCGGTTTAATTTTGCCGACGGAATCGTCGTTGGCGTACTCGTCGAGGTCCTTCTTCATCGCTTCGCGAGCATGTCGGGCGTGCGAGTGGTCGTAATCGAGATTCTCCGGACCAAACGCGTCAACACGTTCGTTGAGCATCCACAACGTGTGAGCCAAATCGCCGACGACTTCCACATCAATTCGGTAATCTTCGTCGATTTCCGCCGGAATGAAGTCGAGGTGGACCAGCTTGTGAGTGTTGTCGGCATTCCACAATCGCGGGTGATATTCGACCATGTCATAACCAATGGAAATGACGACATCGGCCGCCTCGATGGCACAGGCTCCATGATCGCGAGCTTGCAGACCAACGGTGTAGCAGCATTCGTCGGCATCCATGTCGATACAACCTTTGGCCATGAACGTGCTGAGCACGCCGATGCCGGTTTTTTCGACGAAGTTGCGGAGTTGCTTACTGGCTCGGCGACGGATCGTGCCGTTTCCGGCCAAGATCAGGGGGCGTTTCGCGGTCCGAATCGCTTCCCAAGCTCGGTCGACGATTTTGTCATCGGGCACGGGACGGCGGAACTTACGAACTTCGATTGGCTCGGTCGTGGCGTCTTTTTCAGCGATGTCTTCCGGCAACTCGATATGACACGCCCCCGGTTTCTCGGTCCGAGCCAACCGGACCGATTTGCGGACGATCTCGGGGATGTTGTCCGGATGGTAAACCGTCTGAGCCCATTTGGTGACGGGGCGGAACATCGCGACCACATCCATCACTTGGTGCGATTCTTTGTGAAGCCGTTCGGAATCGCCTTGCCCGGTCAGCACAAGCATCGGGGCACGGTCCATGTTGGCGTCGGCGACACCGGTGATCAGGTTGGTCGCTCCCGGTCCGAGTGTGCCGAGCGCTCCAGCAGGGTTGCCGGTGAGGCGGCCATACACTTCCGCCATGAACGCGGCCCCTTGTTCGTGACGAGTCAGAATGAACTTGATCTTGTCCGAGGCATCCAGGGAAATCATGAAGTCGGCGTTCTCTTCGCCGGGCACGCCGAAAATGTATTCAATCCCTTCAGTTTCCAGACATTTCACGAACAGATCGCTGGCTTTCATGACATCGCTTCCTTGGAGATGTGAGTTGAGAGAGTGCAGAGCGTCGAGATGGCGTTGAACAACAAAGAGCGCGTTCACTCGTCGAGGCAGATTACACCCCACCGGAGCGGATTTCCACCGTAACCACGATTCCGTCGGTTTTTAGTAAAATGTTGTGCTCGAACAATTTGCGTCCGGACGCTAGAATGGGAATCTTCAAATGGCATAGCCGTGCAACTTGAGGTGGATGGATCGATGAAAAGTCGTCGTGGTTTTACATTGATTGAACTGTTAGTTGTGATTGCCATCATCGCGATTCTGATTGCGCTTCTGCTCCCGGCGGTGCAACAAGCCCGTGAAGCGGCGCGACGGATGCAGTGCATGAACAACCTCAAGCAAATGGGAATTGCACTGCACAGCTATCACAGTAGTCACGGTTCCTTTCCCTCGGGTTTCATTTCGGTGTTGGACGATCCGAATTGGAGCTACACGACCGGTAACACTCGTAGTTTTCCGCAGGAGCAGGGGCCTGGTTGGAGTTTCTTCGCCCTCATGTTGCCGCAACTTGAGCAGGAAAATCTCCACGAGCAAATCCGCTTCGATTTGCCGATTGCTGCTCCGGAGAATGCCGATGTCCGTCAGCAATCCGTCACGACGTATCTGTGCCCCAGCGATACCGATGGCCGCGTGATTCAAGTCACTACGTGTGGCAATCCGCCTGCGGACTCCGGATCACTCACGAATTTGACTGATGCGGCTGTCTGTAGTTATGTCGGTTCGCTTGGTGGGGGGAACAGCACCGATCCGAACTATGGTGCCTATGAATATCAGCCGTTCAACGGCGTGTTCCATCGGAATAGTCGAGTTCGGGTGGCGGACATCACCGACGGGACATCGAATACCATCGGCATCGGCGAACGCATGAGCCGCTTTGTGGAAAGCACTTGGACGGGTGTCGTGCCCACGCAAAGCATCGTCTACAACCAAACCAATCCACCGCAACCGAATTTCAACCCGCCCACAGATCCGCCGTGCTACAAATGGCGACCGCCGATCACTGCAATCCTCGTTCACGCCCGCTCGGGCCCGCCGAACGGTCTTACGAGTAGTCCTGCAACTTTCAACGGTCCGCACGAGGCCGGTTGCAATTTTTTGCTGATGGACGGCTCGACCCGCGTGATTACCGACCAGATCGGCTTGCCGATGTTCCGGGCTCTGTGTACCCGTAATGGCGGTGAAGTTGTCGACAAAGACTGAACAGTTTGCATATTCTGTACCGAATTTGGCCAAATGGCATCGAAATCGGCTGGCAATCATGTAACAATAACCGTAGATGCGTCACCAAGACGCGTCTTCAGACGACAAAAACTGCCAGTCCGTTTCACACCGTGAATGGAAAGCAAGCTGAGTCATTGCCACTCGGTATTGCGATCGCGGTCCCTCCTAGTCAGGCGAGTTGACGACATCCTCAGTCGGCACTCGTGGTTTGGATGATCAATGACTCAATCCCTCGCACAGAATGTCCTTCTGGGATTCATCCTTCTCACAGCAGCGTCTGCCCATGCCGAAGTCGAATCGACGACCGAAGAGAATCGGGCGGCGGAAACCGTCACGTTCAATTTCCGAGAAGCACCGTGGCCAGGTGTGCTGAGTTGGTTCGCGGAGAAAGCCGACCTCACGCTCGATCTGACCGACCCCCCAACCGGGACGTTCAACTACGTCAGCGAACGCGAGCAAACCATCGTCGAGGCGTTGGACGTTCTTAACGGATATCTGTTGCCGCGTGGGTTCGTCACACTTCGACGCGATGAATTCCTCGCCGTCTTGAAGACCGACAATCCGATTCTGCCGAATCTCATTCCAACCGTGCCCGCGTCTCGATTGAATGAGTACGGCAGCAATGAACTCATTCGCATCGTCGTGAAACTGCAAGGGCTCACCCCCAGCGAACTGGTCGAGCAAGTTCAAACAGTGCTCGGCCCGCATGGGAAGGCGTCTGCATTGGATGCTTCGGAATCGCTCGTCATTCAAGGGTTTGGACGCAGTCTGCGGGAAGTGGTTGCACTGCTCGATGATGCCATTGTCCCTGCCGCCGATGACGAATTGACGTTCCGATCGTTCCCGCTCAAGAACATTTCCGCGACTGATGCCGAACGGCAGATTCAAAATCTGTTCGGTCTTGGCGGCAATCCATATCAAGCGTCGATTGCCCGCCGAAACGCCTATTATTCCAGCCGATCCCGCGGACGGGACGACGACCGAAACCGCACTCCTCAGCCAACCCCGTTGTTGCAGACGATGGCGATGAACATGAAGGTGTCGGCTTTGGGGCAAACCAACACGCTGCTCGTGACGGCGACGCCGGCGGCGATCAAGTTGGTCGAGAACATTTTGCAGTCGATCGATGTGCCACCGCCAGATGGCAATCCGCTGGCACTCAACGACACCACGCCGGTGCTGCGAGTCTACAAAGTCAAAGATGCCGACGAGGACGACGTTGCAGAAACCGTGGACGCGGTGATGCCGGGTGTAGTCATCAATGAAGACGGCCGCCACGATTCCATCCACGTTCTCGCCACGCCGCGTGAACATGCGGAAGTCGAAAAACTCATTCGCATCATCGACAGTGACGGTTTTGGCAGTGGTTTGGAAGTGATTCAGTTGACCAAGACCGATCCGTATCAAGTCAGTGAGATGCTGACCTCGTTGTTCGAGAACGAAGACCGGGACGATCGCCCTGTCATCCGTCCCGAACCGCTTTCCCGTTCGCTCGTGATCCGAGCCACCGGCGGACAAATGACCGAGATTAAACAGATGCTCTTGGCGTACGGTGAGACCGGGACCGCCACTACACCCGCGAGCACCGGCAGCCGATTCCGCAAAGTCTCCCTGACCGGCAGCAACGGCGAACGCGTTGCCCGTGCGGTGGAAGAATTGCTTTCGGACGATCGTGAATTCGAAAATCCAATTCGGGTCGTTGTGCCTTCTCGATCGACACGCAGCACACGTCGTGACGACGACAAGAAAGACAGCTCCCGTATCCGAGTGGATCGTGATGCCGCATCCTTGCAAAACGCGGTGGCATCGGACGATCAATGGATGGCATCCGTCGAAGACTCCGCCTGTAGTTCCCGCGAGTGTCGTCCAGAAACTCGTACGCAGACCGCCATGCAAACAACGCAGAACGTCAACGTGCTGAACGAGGAGAAAGCAAAAGCCGAGAATGCAAAGCAATCGCGACGGCAACGGGTGACGATCGAAGTTCGCGACGGCGAATTGCTGATGTACTCGAACGACGGGAAAGCACTCGATGAAGTTGAGGACACCGTTCGCGAGTTTCTTCGGCAACTCCCGCCGGAAACCGATTGGACGGTGTTTTATCTGCGTGCCGCCGCTGCGGAGGACGTGGGCGATCAACTCGCCGAACTTCTGCGCGGGCAATCCACCACGCCGCTCGTCGGACCAACGTACGGTTTGGAATCCAGTTATTACGGCCAACCGGTCATGCGAATCATTCCCGACTCCCGCACGAACGCCCTGTTCATCAGCGGGACCGAGCAGGAACTTGATCAGGCAGAGCGGTTCTTGGAGTTCCTCGATACCACGGAACTTCCCGAGTCCATGCGTGACCGTGTGCCACGAGCAATTCCCGTCGAACACGCCGATTTGACCGCGGTCGCTGAGATGATTCGTGAACTCTACAAGGACTTCATGGTCGATCCTGCCGCCCAAATGCAGGCACGTCGTCGGGACGACGACCGAGGTGATGACGACGAACGCCGTGTCCTCGTGAGTCAGGCGAACAACAGCCAGAAAGGGCTTCGTCCGCCGGGCATTCGACTGACGCTCGCCGTCGACACCAACACCAGCGAGCTTTTGGTGTCTTGCAACGAACAGTTGTTCGAGCAGATCAAGGAAGTCGTCGCCGCCCGTGACGCCGCAGCTTACGAGTCCCGTCCGCAAATGCGAATCGTCGAACTGGAAAACATCGGAGCCGCCGAACTTGGCATGGCGCTTGATGATCTTTCACCGCGAATTTCCGTCAGTTCCACGACGGCCGGAACCGTGACGCGTTCTCGTACCAACAGCAGCAACCGTTCCCGCCGGCCTAGTACATCCAATCGCCGTCGCAACCGAAATTGATGTTCTCGACTGAGATGACAAAAGCCCGCTGCTAACACACAGCGGGCTTTTTTACGTACGGTGGGAAGTTAATTCGCGTCGTCTTTGGGCAATGGGATTCGCACGGCGAGATCGTCTTTTTCGATGTCGCCGGTGTAGTCGAAGACCCCATTGTCGTCTGTCTCGTTCTCACCAATGCTATACAGTAGAAAACCGTCTGGCGTCCGTTGGTAGATCAGTGGTTTGCCGCTGAACAGGTCTTGCGGGACCTCTGCGAAGAACTTCGGTTTTAAGTCGGCAAGTGATTGCGGGTATTCACCGTGCTCGCGTTGGTAGGCGGCGATTGCGAAGCCGATTTGTGTGACCTCTGCCTTCATTGTTTGCCGCTCTTCTGCCTTGTGAGCCTGGAGAACCGCAGGAATGAGCAGACTTTCCAAGATGACACTCATCCCTTCCGTCACGCTAGCACGGATGCCCTTGCCGAAGAGCATCTTTAGCGGATTGAGGTTCTGAACTTCGCCCCGGCGTTTCTTCATTTCCTCGTTGAAGGCGTTGATGGCCGCGATACGTGCGGCCCGGTTTTTGATTTGCAGCAAGCTCGTCAGCCGATCATAGAGCTTGTTGAACCGCGTGAGCACCAAATTCCAATCCACGCCATTCTTCATGAAGAACTCAGCGATGTTCCCCATGATGCCTTCATCCGGTGCACCATCGCCGATCATTTGCAGTCCTTGCGGACCTTCGATTGCCAGAAGTTGAATGGCGTCCAGACTGAGGCTGCGTTCGCCGAGATCGATTTTCTCACGCATGAGCGGCAACGGCGGGAGCGACTGGAGTTGCTCGCGATATGCGATAAGTTGTTTCTCACCGAATTTCGGCGACGCGATCAAGGCCTGGTCGGCATCGCTGGCAATACTGTCGATCGCAATGCCGACGAGTGCTTCAATGATGGTCGGACCTTGGCCCACCATCCGTCCCAATCGGTGGCTGGCGAGCAGGTCTCGTGTGGCGGCGTCGAAATCCGATTCGCCGAGTGACCGCATCGCTCGCGCTGAAAGCAATCGGGCGATGGCTCGGCACTCTTGTATCATCGGCAGGAAGGTCGTGATCACATTTTCGCGATCGTCGGAACTGACCAGCGGACTAAAATATCGTTCCCGTTTGGTCGCTTCGAGGACCAACGTCAACGGTTCTTGGTTTGCATCGATCCATTGATTGATCACCGGAAACTGTTTCGGCGACCATGGTCGATCCATTGCATGCCCTTGGTTCTCGTAAATTCGATCGAGTTCGTCGGGGCGTTGCCCAGCGGGCAGAGATTTCACGAAGTCATCAATACCGACGAGAAACGTTCCTTCGCTGGGCAGAGATTCGATGCCAAGCCGCTTTGCAAGTCGCTCGTTGTAAGCTTCGGTCAAATCGTCGCGGTAGCCGATCAACTGCCAGATCAGCACGGCGGCATTGTTTTCCGGTGTCACGCCTTCACCGAATTTCGCGTTCAATGCCGCCACGTAATCCACAGTGCCGTCTTCGCGAACCGGCTCGGTGAAGTACGTGGTTTCCTTCGAGAGTTTGATCCCCGCCTTGGTGAATTCCGGAGCCGGGGTGTTGTCTCCGTCGGCAGCCCAGCCGATTGATGACGTCAACAGAATTCCGGCTGCAATCGCGGAACGCATTCGCATGGGCAACTCCCTGTTCGCAAAATGGACTCAAATACCGGCGGCATCGGGGAACAGACCGGTGCGGATCGCCAATTTGTCTAGTTTTTCGATCAACCACCGTGAGATGCCGGAGGATTACAGTTCCGCCGTGGCCCCGGTTCGGATGACGACATCGTTCTTGGCGGCCCAGGTGTGCATGTCTTGCTTTTGGATCGCGGTAGCCATCATCGAGGGGAACAGGTCCGGCGTACACGCAAAACTGGGGGCACCCAGGGCGGTCATCTGGGCGGCGAGCTTTTCATCGTAACAGGGTGTGCCGTCATCACTGAGAGCCAGGAGACAGACCATGTTCACTCCACTGGCGACCATTTCGGCCGTCTGACGCAGCAAGTCCGCCGCGATACCGCCTTCGTAGAGATCGGAAATCAATACGAAGATGGTCTGTGACGGTCGCGTGATGTGACCCCGACAATACCGCACCGCCCGATTGATATCCGTTCCGCCGCCAAGTTGTGTGCCGAAGAGCACATCGACTGGGTCTTGCAGCTGATCAGTGAGGTCGACGACCTCGGTATCAAACACAACCAGCCGCGTGGAAACGGCTCGCAACGTCGCCAACACCGCTCCGAAGATGCTGGAATACACAATCGAAGTCGCCATCGAACCGCTTTGGTCGATACACAATACGATATCGCGGAGCGAGGATTGTTTGCGTCCGTATCCGACGAGCCGTTCGGCGATGATCGTGCCACGATCGGGCAGATAGTTGTGCAAGTTCTTCTTGATCGTGCGGTGCCAATCGATTTCACCGGCCTTTGGTCGTGAAGTGCGTGTCGCTTTACTGATCGCACCGCGGACGGCTTCGGTCATCGGATTTCGCAGTCGGCGTTCCAAGTCGGCCACGACTTTCTGTACGACCTGCCGAGCGGTTTCCTTCGTTTTGTTGGGAATGACGTTCTTGAGCGTGAGCAATGTGCCCACCAAATGCACGTTGGCTTCGACGGTTTCGAGCGTTTCCGGCTCCAACAACATTTGGTGCAAGTTCAGTCGCTCAAGGGCGTCTTTCTGCATCACCTGCACGACGGACTTGGAAAAATACCGCCGAATGTCCCCGAGCCAACGATTCACGTTTGGGCTGGAACTTCCCAAACCGGCCGAGCGATCGGAATCGTAAAGGGCTTCGAGGACGTGATCCATCTGCAAGTCGTCACCATCAAGCCCCCTGGGCAGACCTTCGCCATCGGCTGCCGAACCGCCGCGTCCCCGGTTTCCTCCACACTCCGCCGACTTGCCGAGTACCATTCGCCAGCGACGCAGACGCTCATCGTTACTGATCGGTGGCATCGTATTTCACTCCCAAAATGTGGGCCAACACCGGCAGCACTTTTCGGGCTCGTTCGGTGTTGAGTGTGGCGGATTCCGTTGCGGTGGTGGCCGGTTTTTCTGATGCGGAGTCGGTCGCGAGATGTTTCACCTTCTCGCCCATTTGCCGGCGTTCCGGGCTGGAGAAGTCTGCGAACGCCCGGCGAATCATCGGCAACATTTCGATAAACGTCTCCGCATCCAAACCGGACAGCCAACGGTCGAACACACGCCACACGCTGTCTTGGTGCAGCAACAGCAATCCGCTCCCGCGTAACAGCCCCGTCACCCAGTGGGCACACGCATCGGGCGGGTTGGCTGACGAAAGGGCACGGCGGGCGAGGGTATCGAGTTCGTCATCGGTGATGGCCGCTTTCTCCAACAAGACTCGCACGCACCAACCTCGCAACAGTGGATGGATGTTTCGCGTCATCAACCGTCGCAAACATTGCTGCCATTCATCGGTCTGGTCGGTTTTGGCGATCGTGTCGAGCGACTCGTTGACATGCCCGATGCCCGTCAGCATCCGTTCGGCGGCATCGTCGTCGAGTGACGCACACGCGGGAGCCAGACCGACCGTGATGCGTTCAAAGATGCCAACTAGAATCGGCTCGATCTGTTCCGCTCGCGTGCCTCGCACATCACTGTACCGCGCGACTCGGGCCAACGGCGGCATGGCATGCATGAGATGACGGACATCGGCTCCGACCGCCGCCATCGTTTGGATGCGATCGAGCAGCGGTTCCGTGGCGGCATCCAAACCGGCGAGAATGGCTTGATCGAGCAGGTTTGTCACTACGGAAAGATCATTCGCGTCGGTACTGGTTTGAACCATCTTTGCGGTGGCGGCGGCTTCGACGGTGTTGCCCCAGACGTTGGCTTCGATGATCGCGACCGCAAACTCCGGTTGCCATTCGATCCGCCAGACTTCATGGAACGTGGAAACTCGACCGCCGGTTTGTTCGATGTGTCCCCACGGGATTCCAATACTATGCAGGCGATGCAGCAGGTGACTGCGGGCGAGGTGGTTTTCTTTGCGGAGATCAAGATCCAACACACGGTTTTCGCTCGTTGGTTTGAGTCGAAGTGACTTCTGCAACCGAGCTAAATCTTGGGCCAACGGGACGGCGGGCGTGTCTTCAGGGACTTCGCCAAGCATGTCGCCGATTTCGAGTTTCCGTCGAATCAGCCGCATCGGTGTGGCGTCGCCGTGACAGAGAACCGTCTGCACGGCATCGTTGAGTTCGGCGAGTCCCGGTGATCGCAACTCTCGCATGGCCGCGAGCGCGTCGGCCAATCGCACCGCTTCGATGACACTCGCCGAGGATGCGTCTAAATCGCGGTCTCTTAGCAACCGTGCGGTGGTGGCGATCCAGCGTGTCCCGGCGGTTTCTTGCGAATTCCACAGATGAGCATACCAACCCGGTGACCGGACACCCGCACCGTAACCGCTTTGGTAACTGAGGCGTGAATGCGTCCAAGGAATCCACGTCGCTTTCGTTTTCAGCTTCGGTAAACCTTTGAGCAACTTGGCATCATCGGATTTCTTGAGACCGGTCCGTTTTCCGTTCAAGGCGTCTTCGTCGAGCACCGGGGTATGCCACGCTCCGCAAACGACCGCAATTCGCTCCGGTTTCTCCTTCAACACCTCCCGCAATGTTTTTCGCATATAGGCTTCGCGGAGCAGATCGCGTTCGCGGGTTTCGTCGAACTCTTCGCGGACGGTTCGCATCGCTTCGAGAATGGCGGCGAACAAACCGGTCGCATCGGAACGACGTTCGATTTGCTCCTCCCACCACATCTCATGATCCTGATACCCCGCCGCCTCGGCAAGCAAGGCCAACGGATCGGCTCGCCAAGTTCGTTCGGTTGGTTCGGTCTGTGTTTCCGATGTCTCGTCGGTGCCTTCGGATGGCGTTTCCTCAGCGATCCGTTTCGCCAGTTCTTCCTCGGCTGTTTTTGCGAGGGCAAAGTGATGTGATTGTGGCAGGTCCATCAACCGGACCGGCACCTTGTTCTCGGATGCCCACCGCAGCGTTTGCCATTCGGGCGAAAACACCGTTAGCGGAAAGTAAACCGCTCGCGCGGGTTCATCGGGCGGATAGATCAGCATCGCCACCGGCGGTTTTATCTCTGGATGAGCCGCCAGTTCCAATGCGTCTACCGCATCCGCTGGGCCTTCCATCACGACGACATCCGGCTGCAACTCCTCCAAAGCCGCCCGTAAACTCCGCGCACAACCGGGACCGTGATGCCGAATTCCGAAGAGGTGAAGGTTCATGGCATGGAACTACTTTTTCTTCGGGACTTTGCCGTAGGAGTACTCCGATTCCTCCGCAACGAGTTTATCAAGAACCGCTCGCAATTCCTGACGAACCGCTTTGGTTTCGGTGTCGATCTCACCGGGCTTCAGGTTGCGTTTTTCGAGTTCGTCCGCAGGGACATTGTAGAAGCGACCGTCGTGATAGAGTTTGTAGGTTTGGTTGCGGGCGTAGCGTTTGACGTTGTTGCCTTCGCGTTTGCCGTTGCGTTCGTACCAGCAGAAGACCCAGTCCCGCGGGTTGCCCTCGTTGCCTTTGAGTTGCGGGAGGAAACTGCGGCCATCGATCGTACGATCCTGCGGAATTTTTGAACTGGCACCGGCGGCTTCGGCGAGCGTCGGCAACAAATCGCTGAAGTCGATCAAGTCTTGCGAGACGGTGCCCGGTTGAATCGTGCCAGGCCAACTCGCGATCATCGGCACGTGAGTTCCCGCGTTCGGCGTGGTGCCTTTGCCGCCTTTGTAATCGCGGCCTTGGAACGGTGACTTGATCATCTCGTATGTGCCGTTGTCACAAGTGAAGATCAACAACGTATTCTCCCGCACGCCAGCGGTTTTCAATGCCTGATCGATCTTGCCGACCATCTTGTCCGTGTAGGCGACCATGTCCTTGAAGTGTTTGCGGTTCCACTTCTTGCGTGGCCACTCTTTGGTTTCGGTCGGGTCCCAATCGTCGGAATCGGGGGTGGGTTGGAACGGCCAATGCGGGAGAATCATCGGATAATACGCCAAGAACGTTTCGTCCTTGTGACGCTGGATGAAGTCGACCAGATAATCGCTGACGATATCCGGTCCGTATTCGCCATCGGTGTAGTCGAGGGTCTTGCCGTTGACTTCGACGCCGGGATTCGGATAGCGACATGGCCGCCGTGTGAGTTGCCAAAGACAATACTCGTCAAAGCCGAACTTGTTCGGGCCTTTAAATCCGCCTTCGAGTTGCCACTTGCCTGCGATGCATGTTTTGTAACCGGCGTCCTTGAGGACATTCGCGAACGTGATCTCATTGGGATGCAACAACCCGAACCGCACGTAATTCCGCGAGTTGTACCGGCCCGTCATGATCTGCACCCGCGAGGGTGTGCAAATCGGTTGGGAATAACAATGCTCGAACCGCATGCCCTCGGCGGCTAACCGATCAAGATTCGGCGTGCTGTAAAACTTCGACCCGTTCGCCCCTACGCACTCATAACCCATGTCGTCGGCCATGATGAGCACGATGTTCGGGCGTTGATTTTTCTCGGCGGCGACGCTCGAACTTGCGGGGCGGTTCCAGACGATCAATGTGGCGGCGATGAGCAGTAGCATCACGTGACGCTGATGGAATCCGAGGTGGTGTTCTCTCCCGAGACGCATGAGGAATCTCCAATCGGGCGGTGTGCCGGGGGACAAGATATGTGAATTGAGTATCCGGTTATCGCATCATCAGGTCAACTTGGTCCCGAATCGCGTGGGCGGAGGGCGAACAACATAGTGGCACCGGTTATCGATTTCGATTTTATGGCAACGGTTTGGCTCCCTCGAAAAAGAATTTGCTCGTCCGAAACCGTCAGGTATACTATGTTGTCAAATTTCAACAATTTCACCACACTGTGGGGCTTCATACGATGTCCGAATTAATCGACGACAACGGCTCGAGTCAGACAAGTCGTCGGAGCAAACCGGAAAAGGAAAGCCGACCCAAACCGCCGGAAACAGTGCTCACATCTTTGCAACTGATTGCCGTAGCCGCGACGTTGGGGGCGATTGTGTTGCTGGTATTGTCTCTGGCACGATATGATTGGGCACTGCCGGGTTAAGTGGTTTGATGCCACAACTGTCGGCGGTTGCACACGACTGTGCCGGATATGAGAGCTCAGTCGTTTATTCCGATCGAAAGCACGACGAACGTATGAGACGAATTGCCCTCATCATTGTGATGACCGCCACCATTGGTTGTGCGAACGATCCGCCTCCCGTTGACACCGCATCGGAGAGCGAACAAACGCCTTCACCCGCTGTCGCTGAGTCTGCAACAGACGCCTCCGACGAAGTCGTTGTGATTGATGTTCGGAGCGAGTCGGAATGGGACTCGGGTCACGTCGAGCAAGCGGTGCACATTCCCCATACTGAGATTGCAGATCGAATCTCGGAAGTCACAACCGATAAAGACGCCAAAATCGTTCTATATTGTGCCGTCGGCGGACGAGCCGGAAAAGCCAAGTCCGCGTTAGAAGAACTCGGCTACACCAACGTCGAAAACGGTGGTGGATACGACGACGTTAAAGACCGCTTCTAGACCGCCGCTACCGCATCTCGCCTGCACCATTCGCTTGTCGTGATTTGGCAAGCAGAGTTGGTCTTCTCTTTCTGTCGGTATTCGAACAGAGCCCTGGCGCGCTTTGGGATCATCCCCGCCGATTGACGAATCTGCCGTCTCGGTCTCTTTGCGGAACTCGGCTCGCTTACTGCGATCGTTTCGTGTCTGAGCATCTGTGAGTATCATGAAATACGCTCACACCGTGCTGCTAGTTTCCAAGAGGTTCACAGAGTCCTCGTGTTGCGGCGGCTGGCTTTGAGAGTGTTCACTCCGATTGGATGTTCGCAATCCTCGTGAAGGCAGAAACGGAGGCATCGAATGCCGTGCTCTTTGATCGTGACGCTACTGATCTGTTTCGCGATGAACCTTTCGACAACGCTGGCTTCGGATTCGTTGC
The DNA here is from genome assembly GCF_011634775.1 of Thalassoroseus pseudoceratinae. Lineage (NCBI taxonomy): Bacteria > Pseudomonadati > Planctomycetota > Planctomycetia > Planctomycetales > Planctomycetaceae > Thalassoroseus > Thalassoroseus pseudoceratinae. The sequence continues at coordinate 400,697 of NZ_JAALXT010000006.1, read as the reverse complement.
TAGTCGAGAATGGCCAACCGCGTGCGCAAATCGTCATTGCCGAGAATCCCACCCGCACGCAGCGATTAGCGGCGGTCGAATTGCAACGTTACCTCGAAAAGATCAGCGGCGCCCGATTGCCGATTGGTCATCAGCACGGGAAGTTGCCGATCACGATCTACGTGGGGCAAAGTCCGGGCACAGAGAAGTTGGGCGTGACCACCGAGGGATTGACCGATGGAGCCTATCGGATTGTCTCGGGAGATGATTGGCTGGTGCTCATCGGTGACGATTCGAATTTTACGCCGATCGAACCGTGGCCACGGGGGCATCGAGACAACCGAAGTGGAAAGATGCAAACCGAATGGGATCGCATCACCGGTCGTCACTGGGGCTACATGCACAACCAACTTCATAAGCATTATTCGGGACCCAACTCGCTTTTCGGCACGCCGAACGAACCGATTGCCGACGATGCGGGAAACGTGCACGTGTGGAACTTCGACGAACGCGGGTCGTTCAACGCGGTCTGTGGGTTTCTGCGAGATTTGGGGGTGCGGTGGTATATGCCGGGCGAAATTGGTGAAGTGGTCCCACGACAAGACACGATCCGTTTGCCGAACGTCGATCGAACGGTGCGTCCAGATTTTCCCATGCGGATTCTCAACTTTCGTCCGGGTGTGTATGGACGGGATGTAATGATGTGGGGCTTTCGGCTCGGGGTGCGTCGTCCCTACGGACGCCAAGCCGCACACGGGCTGCATGGCATGACCGACAATCCGTGGACGCTCGAGAACCGTCCCGAATGGTTCGCACTTTACGGCGGGAAGCGTCACACCGATCCGAATCTCAAGAACAATCAACTCTGCTATTCCAATGAGGAATTGTTTCGGGAAGCGGTCGATTTTGCGCGGGTGCAACTCGACCACTTTGACATGGATGTCGTTTCGATCATGCCGCCCGATGGCTACACCGCGATGTGTCAGTGCGAGAAGTGTGCGGGCAAGGAATCGCCCGATTTAGGAGAACGCGGACGGCTTTCGAATTACGTTTGGGACTTTGTAAACCGAGTCGCCAAAGAAGTGGGCAAGACCCATCCCGACAAGAAAATCTCGAACTGTGCCTACGGCGTATATACGGAACCGCCTTCGAACATCGAAAAGTTAGAACCGAACGTGCAGGTCATCATTGTCGGCGGTCGCCGTCCGTTATCGGATGACCGAGCCGATCTGCGTCGATTGCGGTCCGAGTGGCAGAAGAAAACCGACAACCCCGTGGAAATCTTCGAGAACTATCCTTTCACCGGTCGAGGCTTCTACCTGCCCGCGTATTTTCCTCGGTTGCTAGGCGAGAGCATCAACGAAACAAAAGGGCAATCACGGGGCGAGGACATTTGGCTGACGATGGACTTCTCCGACGATGCGGTGGGCTACAACCATTTCCTGGTCTACTTCACAGCCCGAATGTATTGGGGCGGAAAAGATCAGGATGCGGCGGCAATGTTCGACGAGTACACGCAGAAATTCTATGGCCCAGCGGCACCGCAGATGGCGAAGTTCTTCGAGTATTGTGAAACGCATTGGCGCGAGATGGACAAGAACGAAGAACTCGCCAACCAAGCTCTGCAACGATTCGCCGAAGCCCAGGCCCATGTTCCGCCGAAGTCGATTTTCGCGCGGCGAATTCAGCTGATCGACAATTACTTGAACGGTTTGCGAAACAAGGCGAAACAGTTGGCTCAGAAACGCGGGCCCGTGCCGACACTGCGAATCGTCAGTGGTGCGGAACAACGGGGGACCATCGTCGTCGATGGCAAACTCGATGACGGCCCGTGGACGAAGATTCCAACGGCGTCCATCGGCCGACTTTCGGAGTTGCAGACCGGTCGACAACCGACTTTCGGAACGCGGTTCATGGCGGAGTGGCTCGGGAACAATTTGTATTTGGCGATCCGATGTGACGACAAAGCCGGAGAGGCGTTGAACATTGCCACCACGAAGAACGGCGACCCCGCGATTTGGTACGGCGATGCGGTCGAGATTGAGTTGGCCACGGAATCGCACAGCTACTATCAACTTGCGATTAATCCCGCTGGTGCGTTGGTGGACCTGGATCGCGGTGCCCCGAAAAACCAGTGGTTCAATTGGTCGTCCGGTGCGGAAGTTGCGACCCACATCGCAGACGATCACTGGACCGTCGAGGTTCGCATTCCCATCACGCAAGACGCGAACGATCCGTTGCATCAGGTGGTCGGACACAAGCCAACGCAGAGTCTGCCTTGGTATCTCAACGTTTGTCGGCAACGCATTCGCGATGGTGCGTCGGAGTTCTCCGCGTATTCACCGACTGCGACGGCCGGTTTTCACGTACCGATGAAATTCGCTCATCTTTTCGCGGGGCGTTCATACAAGTTTCCGGCGGATCCCTCGGTGAGCGATTTTGTGATCGCCAGTCGAGCAGCGGAAAAACTGACACGCAGTCGAAAATGGCAAGCCGCACTCGACGCCTATATCACGCTGGCCGATTCCCCAAAACTGACCGATCTTCAAAAGTCGTCCGCTCTCCAACATGCGTCTGCATGTGCCTGTCAGCTCGAAGATTTTGACCGGGCGAACACGCTTGCTGAGCAAATCCCCATTGCCAGCGTCAGGAAAACAACGCAGATGCAAACCCTGGGAGCGGCACGTCGGTGGACGGACATTGCCACGAATTTCGGAGATGAAGATTTCAGCCAATGGCCGTTTTGGCAAATTGCCGAGGGGGCATTCGCCCGTGGCAAAAGTTACTTCTTTCTCCAACAAGGCGAGCGAGCCAACCACGATTTGCAACTAGCATTGGCCTACGAACCCGCCCCGTCAACACAACTCGCCATCCGCACGATGCTCGCACAGAACTTCGAGTCGCGTCTTGAGGACAGCGACGCCGCGTTGAAATTGTATTTGGCGAATCTCGACGGAAAGCAGCGAATCGGTGGTGCGGACGAGTTTCGATCCCTGCAACGAGCCGCCGCGATTCTCTCCGAACGGGAGCGTTACGACGAAGCGTTGTCGTTGTTCGGAGTCGTTTCGTTCGAGAAGCTCAACGGTTTCTGGCTGCACGAAATGAAACTCACCCGAGCCGACACGCTTGCAGCATCTGGACGCAATGACGAGGCCCGCGAACTCTACCGCCAAGTTTCTATAGCGAAATCCGCCACAAAAACGCAACGCCAACGGGCCGACATGGAACTGGGAAGTTGTGAACGTTGAACTCGACAAATGGATCAGGTGAGAGTCGCCGCAAACTTATTGTTGTGTCGGCGGCGATTGTCTCACCCGTCAATTGCAACGAGTTGGCTTCCTACAGTGAACCAATGCGATTGGCTCCGGTGCTGGGATTCCAGAAGAAAAGGTCATCCTGTGGTGGGGTGGTGAAGACGTCTTCGATGAGACGAACGACTTGTTCGTAATCGCCATTGACACCGCCGGTGGCAAAGGCGTTATCGGCAAACGTGGGATCAGCGGCGGGGACGATGTCGGTCAGCAGGCTGCGGTTTTCGCCCGTGTTCGGATTCCAGGCGAAGACGTCATCGAGCCCATCGCCATTCAGGTCGGCAACCTCGATGACATCATAAACCGAACCGTTGAGCAGCGAAGCATTGCCATCGCGGACCATGTCGACCGTCGTGCTGCCCCCCGAAGAGTTGAACGAAACCCGTCGGTTTTTCCCGCTGGTAAGATTCGTAAAGAGCAACTCATCCAAGCCACCCGACTCAAATTGGCCGACGTCAACCGATCGGAAATCACCGCCATTGATTTGCGTGGGATCGATCACGTTGGTTTGCACGCTGCTCACGGCACTGTCAGTTCCCGCAGTAACGGAGAGGAAGTGAGCAATACGGTTTCTTCCACTGATGGGATTCCAGAAGAAGAGGTCCGTTTGATCGATCCCATCGAGGTCCGCGACGACAGCAGTGGTGAAGTCGTTGCCATTGATTTGAGTGGGATCGATCACATTGGTTTGGAACGTACTCATCACACTGCCGGTGCCACCGTTGATATGGATGAGACGGTTCCGCCCGGTGGTCGGGTTCCAGAAGAACAGATCGGTATTGCCGCCACCGTCGAAATCACCCACGAAGACTTCGGTGAAGTCGTTGCCGTTAATGAGCGTGGCGTCGATGGGGTTATCCTGTTGCGTCCGGTTGGCATCACCGAAGAGGATGCGGTTGGTTCCACTGACGGGGTCCCAGAAAAAGATGTCATCGACGGCGTCCACCGGTGTACCATCGAAATTCCCGCTGACCAACGTGGTCAATCCGCCGCTGATGTTGGCTGACGGGATGGCATTGGAGGTGAACGTCGCTTGATTCGGTGCCAGTTCATCGTTCTGAATCGTGCCGTCTCCGGTGCTGACGGCGAATGTCACATTCCGTCCACCGGCTTGCAGATTGGACAGATTGACGTTGAAGGTTTCGTCGGCTTCAAACGTGTTGTCGCCGATGATGTCGACGGAAATCGTTTGCGTCTCGCCCGCGTTGCCGGCAAAGTTCAACGTGCCATTCACGGCGATATAGTCGTTGTCGGCGACGGTCGCGGTGCCGTCGTTCGTTTCGAAGTCCACGGTGAACGGTGCATCAACGGCGTTGTCGAGCGTAACAGTGAAGACCGCCTGCGAAGTGCCATTGTTGCGTTCGATGACGGTCACATCATCAATCGACAAAGTCGCGGCATCATCGTTGATGATCGTGCCCAACCCTCGACCGTCGGCGAGGTTCGCCCCCTGAACGAGAAGGAGATCGACAAAGAATGTCTCGTCGAGTTCAACGGTTGTATCGCTACTGACGAAGACCGTCGCGGTCGCCGAGGTCTGTCCGGCGGTGATCTGATTTGCGGGGCCGATCCCAACAGTATCAGTCACGATCGACGCAGTGCCGTCGGCAAGACTAAAATCGAAAGTGACGTCCGTGAGCGCCGGTCGATCGAGCGAAACCGTGAATTCGAACTCGGTATTTCCGCTATCGCCTTCGTTCAGCGTGACATCGTTGATCGACAGGTTGGCGACATCGTCATTCGTGATGGTGCCGACTCCTTGACGGTCGGAAAACGTCACGTTACGTCCACCGGCGCTGATACTTCCGAGAACGATGACGAACACCTCATCTGCTTCGACCTTCGTATCGCCGTTTACTTGCACGGTGATCGTTTCCGTAGAACCGGCAGTCACGCTGCTGAAGTTGCGAGTCGTTAAACCGATATGCGTGTAGTCGCCGTCCACCCCGTTGGCGGTGTTGTCACTCACTCCGAAAATGAAGCTCACACCGGTGTCGACTTCCGCATCCAGCGTGACGGTGAATACGAACGGAGTCGTGCCGGAATCACCTTCATCAGCGGTGACATCGTCAATGCTGATCGTCGCCGCATCGTCATTTGTGATCGTGCCGACGCCGGTGTCGTCTGCGATGGTGGCCCCCATCGCGTTTGATAGCATCACGGTAAATGTTTCATCCAGTTCGACTTTTTCATCGCCGTTGACAAAGATGGTGATCGTCGCTTGTGTTTGCCCCTGGGGGATCGTCTCGGTACCACCGGCGTTGAGGTAGTCGTCGTCACCGTTTCCACTTTGTAGTGCCGTCCCATCGACTGCCACGAAGTTGAATTGCACATCTTGGTTGGCTGCTTGGCTCAGTGACACCGTAAACGTGACCGCGGTGGTGCTGCTATCCCCTTCGGCGATCGTGACGTCGTCGATGGAGAGTGACGGCAGCACGGGGTTGTCGACGGTAAAACTTGTGGTTGCAGAGGATTGATCGGTCCCGTTGTCGACCGTCAGGCGAAAGATGATCGACTCATTTCCCACGCCATCCGCGACACTGTCCCAGACAAATGTGTTGCCGCTGCCGAACGACAGTGGGGAAGTCGGATTTGAGCCGGACGTCGGCGTCGCTAGTGCGAACGTGGCACCTCCATCGATTGAGTACTCAAACGTCGCGGTCAGCAGACTGTTGAGAGGATCAACGGCGTCGAAACCGATGACGATGATCCCGCTTTCCGTGGTCCCCAAAGGATCGGTGATTGTGGCGGAGGGACTTGTCACCGCTTCGACCGCACCAATGTCGACTGCGGCACCTAGAACCCGTGCGAATCCGGTGCCACGTTGATCGGTGGTGAGCGAGTTGCTCATTGCATCGACGGCAAGAGCGTTGTCTCCCGCGTTGATAGCAGGACTCCCGGCGACCAAGGCATGTGTTTGAGTCGGTCCGCCGTTGTCGCTAAGCGTGGTACTTAGCACGGTATTAATGTCGATTGTGCCCGTCCCGTTGTTACCGACGATATTGCCGTCTTGACCGTCCATGATGGCGCCGGCCGAACTTGCATCGCCGATCAGATTGTTGCTGGCGGAGGTAATAAAGCCCGGCGCTGCATCAATATCATTGGGCGTTGCGTTTCCGGAACTGCCTGTGAAGTTGCCTGCCACAATCGAATTGTTCACGACTTGCGACTGACCAGAAAATGAGAGGAAATTGGCAATTCCACCGCCTGTGTTGGCCGTCCCATTGTTATCAAAGTCGTCGGTGTTGCCGGTGATCGTGGCGTTTGTGATGACTACCGAACCCCCAAGAGCAATTCCACCTCCAACGCTGTTGGACGAATTGCCAGAAATCGTGGAATTGACAATCTCCAAGGAGGCGAGTCTAAAGACCGACTCGCTAGTAATCCCCCCACCATTAGAGCGGGCCATATTGCCATTGACGGTGGAGCCGATCAATCGTGCCGTTGCCCTGTTGTAGATGCCCCCTCCGCTGTTCGCAGTATTTTGGACAATTGTCGAATTGCTGATGGTGAGATTTTCACTATTAATAATGCCTCCACCATTTGCATTGCCAGAGGCACTTCCGCCGGTGATCGTGAGGTTACTCAATGACACTAGCACACCAATCGTGTTGTTGCTCCCATCATCAATGTTGAACACACGGCTGTTGCCACCGGCGTCGATGACGATGTTGTTCATCTCACCGTCGATGCTGAGTGCTTTGTCGATGACCAATTCACCATTCGTCAGGTTGATCGTGCCTTGCACGCTGAAGGTGATATCGTCCCCAGCGCTGGCGGCGGTAATCGCGTCTCGCAAACTCACACCGCCAGTGCCAACGCCGTCGTTTTCATCCGCCAATGTATCAACCGTGAAGGACGTCAACAGCGTGCGGTCTTCGAGGACTTCCGTCGCGATGGGCATGGAGAGACTTCGGCGAATGTTTTTCCGGCGGTCGTTGCGGAGTTGCTGCTGAATGCGGTCGGCGACCAACTCGCGTGTCTGGCGAATGCGGGTCCAGAGATTAGATTGGGAGAACATCGGCAAATTCTTTCCGGTCTGACGAGATTGGTGGAGTCGACGAGTGAGAGTTGGGTGAAACACGGGCTTGGCGCAATCTGGGGTGAAGCGAAAGCCTCTCCTAGTAAATACGGGAGGCTTGGACATTCCCATCTCAAAATTTCTCAGAAGCGATTTTCTGGTCACTGAACAGACAAAACGGCACGAAAACCTTGATAACCGTGCAAACCGCTCGGTAGACTCGATTGTTAACAAAGCCCACACCTGCGGCGTTCGTGTTCCGAGCGGCTCATTTTCTTGAGTTCGTAGCCGGGTTTTGACGTCACTCATCCGAGCGTCGGTTGATTACCAACCGTTGCAGAGGGGGAGGAATATGTCGCCAGAACCTGCCGAAACACTCAGCCAGACCGCGTTTCAGCGGGTTCATGCAGGTGATGCAGACGCTTGTGAATTGGTCGTTCGGGTCTACGGTCCGATCGTGTATCGCTGGGCTAGACGCGAAGGACTGTCGGATGATGTATCCCAAGACCTCATGCAAGATGTCTTTCTCACCGTCTTCCGCAGTTTCGATCCGCAACGCAAAGGCCGATTTCGGCATTGGTTGTGGCGTGTGTTTCGCAGTCGCTTGACCGACCGGTTCCGTCGCGAACAGAAACAACCGCTCTCACTTGGTGGCACCGCAGGCCAGCAATTCTTTCAAGACGTGCCCGATCTGGCGGATACTCCGCCCGATGAACACAGCCCTGACGGACAAGCCGATCAGAAACTTCTGCTCGTTCGAGCGGTGATGGCGATGAAATCGCGGTTTCAAGAACACGTGTGGCAAGCGTTCTGGCGAGTTGTGATCGACGGCCAACCCCCAAGCGAAGTCGCCGCCGAACTCAAGATGTCCACGTGGGCGGTTTACAAAGCCAAATCGCGATGTCTCAAGCTGATCCAAACCGAATTGGCCGGCTTGGAGATCGAGTGGAACCGGAGTTTTCTCACGCAATGATTGGATTTTCAATCGGAAGATTCGTGTGAATGTCCAAGCCACACGTACTTTTAAGTGGAAGCCTCATGCGAAGTCTTGTGATTCCGAAGTGAACCGTTCTGATGCCAATTGACCGCGAATGTCCTGACGAGAGCACACTCCGCGACATCCTCAATGACGTTTCCGGAGAAGTCGAACTCGAAGACTTGGCGACCCACATTGATCGTTGCCAGGACTGTCAGCAACTTATCGAGCGATTGGGGCGGGAGTCCGGCGAAGGTGTGTCGTGGGATTCGCTTGACATTGCCCAGTCCACTTCGTCTCCGTGTGATGCGGTTGTCGATCGGTTGGTTCGGATCGTGCGTGGCGAGACGCTGGCGGAGCATCTTGACGACACCACACCCGACGCACCACCGCCGGAACGCTTGGAGCATTTCCGCATCGTGGAAATCGTTGGCCAAGGGGGAATGGGCACGGTTTACAAAGCGAAAGACACCCGGCTGAACCGGTTCGTGGCGTTGAAACAACTGCGTCCGATTCTGGCCCGTAACGACGAGATTCGCCAACGGATTCTTTCCGAAGCCCAAGCCGCCGCCGCGATTAATCATCCGGGAGTGGTGTCGATTCATTCGGTTCACGACGACCACGATCCCGCGTTCTTCGTCATGGAGTACGTTGAAGGTCCGTCGTTGCAGCAAGTTTTGTCTCAGCAACCGATGATGTCCGTGGACGAAACCATCACCACTGCGACTCAAGTTTTGCAAGCGATGGCAGCCGCCCATCGGTGCAACGTCGTGCATTGCGACATCAAACCCGCCAACATTCTGTTGGATCGCGTTGCCGGAACCGCACGGTTGACGGACTTTGGAATTTCCTACGCGGCCAGTCGGGACGAGAGCGGCCATCCCGAGAAGTACCTGGGCACGCCGCTTTACATGTCGCCCGAACAGTGTCGCGGATCGCGAGTCGACGCCCGCAGCGACTTGTTTAGTTTGGGCGTCCTGATGTACCGAATGCTGACCGGTGTGTTTCCGTTCGCTGGCGAGTCCGCGGGAGCGCTCAAAACGAGTATCCAGCAAACACCACCCGTTCCGATTTCAACGCATCGCCCGGACCTGCCTGAATGGCTAATGGACCTGATCCATTGTCTGATCGCAAAGGATCCCAACGCTCGCCCGCAATCGGCAACGGAAGTCATTGAGTTGCTCGCCGTCTACCAAGAAGAACGGTCGCCGCGATCGCGATTCTTTTTACCGTTGGCGTTGGGGACCGTCTTGCTGGGGCTTGCGGTTTACGTGGTGTGGGACCGTCCGAAACCGTCTCAACCAACTGCGGACCTGCCATCGGAACCACTCGTCACTGCCGCGAATTTGCCGCGAGTTCCGGAACCCATCGAGTTGGTTTCACCGCCCGAGGCCACACCGTTTTATCAGGGTTTGGCATCACCAAGTTTGCCGCTGCTCGAAGCGGATCCATCCATCGAACTCGAATTTCGTGATCCAAGTTGGCGACTGATCGAAACTTTTCGGGTGAATGGAAAGGTGCGTTCGGCGAAGTTCAGTCCGTTTGATGGCAGCATTTGGTTTTGTTACATCGGCACCGAGGCACCACGTGGTGTTTACCGGATCGGTCCGCTTGATCCGCCACGCAAGTACAGTCGAAAGTTACCAATCACTCCCGTGGCTCCGTCGCCGAAAAGTTGGCGATCCACTGGGAAAGCTCGATTGATTCAAGCAACGTCGATGACACATCTCGTTGAGTTCTCATCCACCGGACGCTACTTCGCCTTTCCCTTCGGACGCGACGGCCTCGTCGTGCTCACCGAAACCGCGACCGGCGAACAAATCGGTGGCTATCAATGCCGGTTGAATCGCGACAACGATCCAACGGCCGTCACCTTTTTGCCTGATTTTTACCACGGAGAAATTGGCGAGCCGGGAGAGATCCTCACGCTTGATTATGGTTACCCGTCCTATCCTGGCAGTATCTGGAAATGCACGCTCGACAACGCGACATGCGTTGAAATTGGAATGCCGGACGAATTCAATAATCCGACGGACATCACCGTTGGTCCGAACTCCGTCTATGTTTGCCAGCGTGCTGCGGACGACGAGAAAGGCCCGCGACACGAAAGCCACTTCAAACGACGCCTATTTGAAGTTCGGCTCGACCGCCTCGTTCCCATTGTCACGACCCGGCCGCTCCGGCTGACCGAAGCCATTGTGTACGACCCGGTGACTCAAGGTTTGCTCGTCACGACACGGTATCCGTCACAGTTGTTGCATGTTGACCTCAACTCGGATTCGCCCCGCAAGAAGACCACACTCATCACCAAAGGTTTCAACGAACCCCGTACCGACGGATTAGACATCTCGCCCGACGGCCGCTATTTGCTCATCAGCGATTTCGTCGTCGGCACGATTCACGTACTCGAACGGGTTGTGTCGGTCGAAGATTGATTTTCGCTCGTCACCGTCTGACAAGAAACACACGCGAATTCTTCTACCCGATCCACCATGGTTTTGGAGAAATGACAATGGGGTTACTGCATCTCTTGGGTAAAATCGCTCCGGTCTTGGTATTGGTTTCGACGCTCTACGCAGACACACCCGCCGAGCATTTGCTGAAAAAGTCAGATGACTGGTACCGCAGCGATGCCGGCCAAACCACAGTGAAGAATGTTCTCTCCTGGCAGACGAAGCATGGTGACTGGCCGAAGAATACAGATACCACGAGCCGTCCGTTTCCCGACAATGCCAAGCACCCAACGGGAACGTTCGACAACGGTGCCACCACGGGTGAATTGCGTGTGTTGTCCCGCGCGTATCGTGTGACCGGCGATGAGCGTTGCAAGCAAGCATTTCTTCGCGGTTTCGATCACATTCTGACGGCTCAATACGGCAACGGCGGTTGGCCGCAGTATTATCCGCTCAGCAGGAACTATCATCGACACATCACCTTCAACGACGGTGCGATGATCCGGCTTCTCAATTTCCTGCGCGATATTGCCTTAAAGACTGACGACCAGTGTCTCGACCCGAAGCGTCGTGCAGCCGCAAAAAACGCATTTGATCATGGCGTCGAATGCATCCTGAACTGTCAGATTGTTGTGGATGGCAAACGCACGGTCTGGTGTGCCCAGCATCATGCGGAGACGCTTGTGCCGGTGAAGGCTCGCAGCTACGAACACGCCTCCTTGAGCGGTGGCGAAAGCGCTGGAATTCTGACGTTCCTAATGAGTCTCGACGAACCATCACCGGAAGTCATTCAGGCGGTTCATGCCGGTGTCAGTTGGTATGAGTCGGCCAAAATCGAAGGCGTCCGCTACCGGAAAAGCAAAACGAAACCCGCACTCACTCCAGACCCGAACGCTCCGCCACTTTGGGCCAGATTCTACGAAATCAGGAGCAATCGTCCGATCTTCAGCGACCGTGATGGCGTCATCAAATACGATATCGAAGAAATCGGCAACGAACGCCGCGGTGGTTACACCTGGTACGGCAACTGGGGCAATGGCGTTTTCAAGAGATACGCAAATTGGCCCCATCGATGAGTTGGCGCGTCACCCGTGTTGCATTGTTGAGCTGGAACGAAACAAGGACCAGTCTTTTGGGAAGACTGGTCCTTGTTGATGGATGCCGAAATTGAATTAGTATTCGTTCTGTGCTTCGCCTTCGGTTTCGAGGTGGGCGAAGTCGCTTTTGACGACTTGTCTCACGACGCGGTCGTCGACTTCTTTCTTGAGTTTGGTGATGGCGTCTTCGAGGGCCATCGCTCCCAAGTCGCCGTCGATACGGTCGCGGACGGCGACTTGGCCGGATTCCGCTTCTTTCGGGCCGACGACGAGCATGTAGGGAATCAGATCGAGTTGGGCCTCGCGAATTTTCGCTTGGACTTTCGAACTGCTGCTGTCGACGTTCACACGGAAGCCAGCCGCACGGACTTTTTTCTCCACCTCTTTGGCGTAGTCGAGTGACTTGTCACTGAGGGGCAACACGCGGATTTGCTCGGGCGCGAGCCACAACGGAAACGCTCCGGCGAAGTGCTCGATGAGCATACCGACAAAGCGTTCCATCGAACCAAACGGGGCGCGGTGAATCATCACCGGGCGGTGCGGACGGTTGTCGGTCCCGATGTATTCCAGTTCAAACCGTTCCGGCAAGTTGTAGTCGAGTTGCACGGTGCCGAGTTGCCATTCGCGACCGAGACAGTCCCGCACCATGAAGTCGGCTTTCGGACCGTAGAACGCCGCTTCGCCTTCGCACTCGGAGAACTCCAAGCCGGATTCGCTTAGCACCTTCTTGAGCACGCCTTCGGCTTGATCCCAAAGTTCGTCGCCGCCGACGTACTTGTCGCTATTCGGATCGCGTTTCGACAATTGCACGCGGTAATCGTCCAGCCCGACGCTATTCAGCACGAACTTGACGAGTCCCAAGGTTTCGCGGAATTCCTCCTCGACTTGATCGGGAGTGCAGAACAGGTGGGCATCATCTTGGGTGAGGCCACGCACACGGAGCATCCCGTTGAGTTCGCCGGATTGCTCGTGCCGATAGACGGTGCCGAACTCCGCCAACCGCACGGGCAAATCGCGATAGGATCGCGGTTGAGCCTTATACATCTGCACGTGATGCGGGCAGTTCATCGGTTTGAGCAAGTACCGCTCTTGCTGTTTCTCCCAAAGCTTCAACAACTCGATACGCCCCTGGAGTGCTACGCGGCTTCGATAGACGTTCAACTGTTCCATTGGCACACCGAGAGCGCCAGCCGCGTCGAACATTTTCTGCTCGAACTCGGAAAGTTCTGGACCGATCTTTTGCGATTTCGGGTCTTGATCCGGTTCTTTGAGTTTTGTCAAGTGCTCGATCCAACCGTCAACCAATTGCCCCGCCGGATGTTGGAAGATCGGTGCAAATTGCGATTCGCGGTAATACGGGAAGTGACCGCTGATCTCGTAAAGTTCCACTCGGCCGATGTGCGGTGAATACACCGGTTCATACCCACGGGCGAGTAGTTCGCGTTTGATGAAATCTTCGAGAAGGGCCCGAATGGTCGCGCCTTTCGGCTGCCACAAACACAACCCCTGACCGACATCATTGCTGATCGAAAACAGATTCAGCTTTTTCCCGAGCACGCGGTGATCGCGTTTCTTGGCTTCTTCGAACTTTTCGAGATACGCCTTCAAATCTTTCTTGTCGAAGTACGCGGTGCCGTAGAGTCGTTGAAGTTGCTTGTTGTCCGCATCGCCTTTCCAGTAGGAACCGGCTACAGAAAGCAATTTGAACGCCTTGATTCGCCCGGCATCGGGGATGTGCGGTCCACGACAGAGATCGACGAACTCACCTTGCCGGTAGAAACTGAGATCGCCGTGTTCCGCGAGGCCGGTTTCGATGTGCTCGCACTTGAGTTCTTGGTTCAAATCTTGACACAGTTTGAGGGCTTCATCCCGACTGAGCGAGAACCGCGAAAACTCCTCGGCTTCCTTAATGATTTTCTTCATCTCCGCTTCGATCGCGGGGAAATCATCTTCGCTGATGCGTTGCTTCAGATCGAAATCGTAGTAGAAGCGATTGCCGACAGTCGGCCCGAATGCGAGCCCAACGCCTTCGTACAATCGCATGACGGCTCGCGCCATCACGTGAGCACACGAGTGTCGCATGACCGCAAGGGCGGCTTCGTCGAGTTCAGCAGCACGATCGCCACGATTCTTCTTGGTGAGCAATGTGAGATTGATCGGTGCGTCGTCGCCGGCAACGTCTTCCAGCGGCCGCATGGCGTCCACGACGGTGCCATTCACTTCCGCCGCGACCACGTCGTTCGCCAATCGGGAGCCGATCGAGGCGGCAACATCAATCGCCGAGCTACCGGCGGGGTAATCTTTTTGAGTTCCATCGGGAAGCAGAACCGAAACCATGTCGATGCGTCCTTCGGCGGCCTCTTCGCTGCCGCCATTGGTGAGATGACCGTGGGAGTCGCCGGTACGAAAGGCAATCTCCATCCCCCAACGGTGCAGACACAAAACCTCAGCCGACGGTTCACACCGCTACTGAGGCTGAAAACGCGTTATAGCCCAGCGACTTTGAGAACGTCAAGCACTTCATGATTCGCTCGAAACAACACAGCGGTCCTGGTGGATTCCCCCGCTTTTCCACACGCCTTCTTGCCGTCCGACGAATACGCCCGATAATGACTGACACGTATTGAACGTTCTCACCAATATTCTCCCGAAAAAGATTCAGGTTTCGATCCGTTGCTTAAATCCACCTCAATGTCAGAACGAATTCGCGAAGACGAGGTCATGGATCAGCCGGGTTTGGATCAGGAATCGCATCGTTCGGCGCTCAGGGGGCTGCGTCGTGTCAACTACTGGAGTCGCACCGCCAAACGTATTTGGCCTATGCTGCGAGAATTGGCGAAGGATCGGAAGCAGGCTCAAGTGCGGGTGCTCGATCTGGCTTGTGGCGGCGGTGACGTGACGCTGGCATTGGCGAAACAAGCTCGTCAGACGGGTCTTCCCGTGAGTTTGGAAGGTTGGGACAAAAGTTCAACGGCCATTGATTTTGCTCGGGAAGCGGCGAAGTCGATAGACTTGGATCACGTACAATTTCAAGTTCGTGACGTCTTGGCTGATCCCATCGAAGAACGATTCGACGCCGTCATTTGCACGCTGTTTTTGCATCATCTAGAAGTCGACCAAGCGAAATCCCTGCTGGAACGAATGCGGTCGGCGGCAGAGCGTCTGGTCGTGGTGGATGATCTTCGGAGAACGTCCGCCGGATTGTGGTTAGCTCGGGTAGGGACCCAGATTCTTTCGCGGTCGCCGGTCGTGCATACCGATGCGTTGTTGTCGGTGCGGGCGGCGTTTACCAACGATGAGATTCGGGAACTTGCCGAGTCCGCTGGTCTGAATGGCTGCGAAATCCAACCCCATTGGCCGCAACGTTTTCTCTTGAGTTGGAAGCGATCGTGAACGCTTCTAGTCAACACACAACCGCATCCGATCTGAACGATCGTTGGGATGTCATCATCATTGGGGCGGGGCCAGCCGGAGCACTCACTGCGAACCTGTTGGGACGCTCCGATTTGCGGGTATTGCTCGTCGATGCCAAACCGCTTCCCCGTGCAAAAGTTTGCGGCGGCTGTTTGAATGCCCGCTCGATCGAGTTGCTCGAACACCATGAATTGAGTGCCGTTTTGGACCAATCGTTTGCCACACCTCTGAAAACAATTCAATTGGTGGGGACAGCGGGGCATTTCGATTGGCCATTACCGCAGAACCTAGTGATCAACCGAGCCGACTTCGATGCAGCGTTAGTGAATGCAGCGATCGAAGCGGGCGTGACATTCCAGCCCCGTACGTTGGCCACGGTGCTGCCGGAAGCTGATCCGGGCTCGCGAACGGTCCGGCTGCAATACGGCGGTGACATTTCGGAAGTATTCGGTCGTGTGGTTATTTGCGCGGATGGTTTGGGGCAATCGAGTCTGCGACAACTTTCGGAGTTCTCGACGAAAGTGATGCCCTCATCGCGGATTGGTCTGGGAGTCGTCGTGCGGGACGACAGCGAGCATTATCCAAGTGGACGTCTTTCGATGGTCGTCTCGCCGACAGGGTACGTGGGTTTGGCTCGGACTGCGGACGGACGTTTGAACATCGCGGCTGCCGTCGATGCAGAGACACTCGCTTCTTCTTCCCCATCAGCCGTGACTGCTGACATTCTCGCTCATTGCGGGATGCCGAGACTCGCAGGGATTGAGTCAGTGCAATGGCAGGGGACGCCGACGTTAACTCGATCCAGTCGTCGTGTGGCGGCGAATCGGTTACTTGTGCTAGGCGATTCGGCGGGCTATGTCGAGCCGTTTACCGGCGAAGGCATGTCCTGGGCGATGCACTCGGCCATACTGTTGGCACCGATCGCTCGACGAGGAATCGATCGCTGGAGCGACGCGTTGGAATCGGAATGGAATCTCACACTCAAAACGAAAGTTGTGCGAAATCAATGGACGTGTCGCCTGATCAGCAAGATTCTCCGCTCACCGCGATGGACCGGTCTCACACTGCAAGCGGTTCACAAGGTTCCTTTTCTGCGGCGGCGAGTGATGTCGCGACTGGCCGGCCGGTGACCCATCGTGTCCGGTCCGAAGACGCCCGCTTGGTCAAGTTGCTTTCCATCGGCACCGCGGTTCCGCCCGGTTCGATTTCCCAAACTGACGCAGCGACGTTGGCCACTCAGTTCACGCACGGACGTTACCGAAAGACCGTACCGGCGTTGTATCGTCGCGCGGGAGTCGAAAATCGTCATTCGGTCATCTGTGACGAAACACCATCCGGTCCGTTGGAGAATGCCTTTTACCCTGCGGCAACCGATGACGAAGATCGTGGACCGACCACCGCGACACGCATGCAGAAATATGCGACCGAGGCCATACCGCTGGCCGAAGAAGCCTGCCGAATCGCCGTTGCGGATTCGAATATCGATCCGAAAGACGTGACCCATTTGGTGACGGTTTCGTGCACCGGCTTTTCGTCGCCCGGCGTCGATTTGGCGTTGGTGGAGCGGTTGGGGTTATCGCGGCAAGTCGCCCGAACGCACGTGGGATTTATGGGGTGTCACGGGTTGCTCAACGGTTTTCGTGTAGGGCATGCCTTCGCGAACGATCCCAACGCAACGGTGCTGATTTGTGCCGTCGAGCTGTGCACGCTTCATCAACAATACACCGACGATCCCCAACAAATTGTCGCCAATGCCTTATTCGCGGACGGTGCCGCCGCCATCGTCCTGCAACAGGAAAGTGAGCCCAAAGCCTCGCCGGGCTGGTCCTTGAAAGGGCAGAATTCCTGTGTCATTCCTGAGACATCGGATTTGATGACCTGGAAAATCGACGATCACGGTTTCCAAATGACGCTGTCCCCGAAAGTTCCGGACATAATTCGGGCAACGCTGGTCGATTGGCTGCAAAACTGGCTTAGCTTGTTTGGCCTGGCCATCGAAGACATTCCGAGTTGGGCCATCCATCCTGGCGGTCCGAAAATTATCTCTGCCACCGGACAAGCACTGGAACTGTCGGCTGAGCAACTGGTCCCGTCGCAGTCGATCCTCAAACGCTTTGGCAACATGTCGTCGCCCACAATCGCGTTCATTCTGAACGAATTGCGGACGAATGGTGCCGACGGGCCCTGTGTGGCTCTCGCGTTCGGTCCCGGTTTGACTGTTGAAGCGGCACTATTTCTTTGAACGTGAAATCACCGGCGGTTCAATAGGTTTCCGTTTCCAACCCGCAGCGGTTTTGGACTTGAGTTGCGATCGCGTCCAACTCGTCTTTCGTCAGCGGGGTGACAAAACTTTCCGCCGGGGGTCGCGCGACGGTGTAGACCTGCACCAGCCGAATCTGGCCGCCGGCGTCGAGTACTTCGGCGAGTCGCTCACAGTATTCGTCGATCTCCTGCGGCGTGGGCGGTTCGCCTTGGACTCGCATGAACAGGCTTTGAATGACAATTGGTCGTTTCTGAGCGACCGTGCTGATGTTGTCGAGAATCCGCGAAAATGGAATCTTCGTGCGTTCGATGAGCTGGTAATACTCCGCCGTGCCCGCATCGAGTTTCGCCCAAATCTCGCCATTGTTCTGATCGAGCAATTCCAACCCCGCCGCGACGACCGGCCGGTGAAACATGCTGGCGTTCGTGATGAGCACCAGTTTCACGTCATCCAAATTCCGCCCGCGTTTGAGTTCGGCGGCTCGGCGAATGATTTCGTCGAAATTGCGATACGTTGTCGGTTCGCCATCCCCAGAAAACGCGACGTCGTTGAGTCGTCGCAAATTCTCGGGGACGGATTGGAACTTTTTGTCTTGATAGAGTTGACCACTCGTGACGAGTTCCAACATATGATCGAGTTCGGCGAAGAGTTGATCAAACTCGACAAATTTCGTTTCCGCTTCGCTCCGGCGATCCACTTGGCAGTAGATGCAATCGAAGTTGCAAACCTTGTCGGGGTTGAGATTCACGCCGATCGAAATGCCGCCGCTGCGACGCGACAACACCGGATACACGAACCGATTCGTATGGAACGTGCGAGCGTGGTCGGTATGCAGCGGCACAATTTTGGTATCGGTCATGTTCAAATTTCTCAACTGCAGGTTCGTGCCAAATCGCGGATGTAATCCAAGGCGTCTTCGAGTTCCGGGACATCCACGCCGCGTTCGCGACCGGCTCGATCGCATTCGCCGAGCAATTGCAGCGTTTCGTAATCCTCGTGAGCCGCCAACCGTCGTCGTGCCCGTGCCCCGATGCTGCCGTCATGCAACTTGTGGGCATCCATATGATGCGCGATCAACCACAAGGTTCGCTCGGTGCACACATCTTTCAACGCATCGAGAGCCGCCAACACGTGATCAGTCGGATCGATCGACTTGCCGACGTCGTGCAACAACGCCGCCAGCAGAAACTCTTCATCGTATGGTAACTCGTCACATGCGAGGTCGAACACCTGCAAACTATGATAGAGCGCATCGCCTTCGGGGTGATACTTCCGCGATTGTTTCACATCCTTCATCGGCAACATCAAAGCATGATAAATTTGAAACCGATCGATCTGGCTTTCCGCTTCGATCATCGCATCGTCGAGCGACAAATCCGGATATTCCTGCTCCAAAAGTTGTTCGAACTCCGCGATCGATGCCCGTTCCATCGCCTTCCCAGTGATCGAACTTTTGAAGACGTACCCGATTTTGTCCGGTGAGTACATTGTCAGTTCGACCGGGAACCGATCCTGCACGTGAATGTGGGTGAAGACCCGTTCTTCGCCGTGTTTGCGGACACGTTTGTGTTCCACGTCGTAGACCAACCCTTGATCTTCCAAAATCCCGACGATGCTTTCGGAACTCTGGGCGAAGACGTGGATGTCGATATCCGACCCCATCCGCACATGTCCGGTCAGCACGCTGCCGATGATTTTCGGTCGAAACTCGCGTAGCAACCGCATCAGCCACAACGCCTGCACACGCATGTCGCGGAGTTTGTCGAACCGCGATTCACCCTCGTGCATGAAGGCGAAGCGTTGGATTTCGTCGCGAATCTCGCTGTTGCTGGGCAATTCGGACGGCTTCACCCAACCTTGACAAATTTTGCGAGCCGCCTTCATCTTCGCTCGGTAGTATTCCGATTCCTGCCGAGTGTACATCATTCGGGCGGCTTCAAAGACGATCTGCCGCCGCAACTTGTCGTTCGCCATGTTGTTGTGTGTCGATATGATACCAATCGCCTTCAAGGTGAATCAGTGTCCCTCCTGCTGAACAATGTTGGAGGAACAATCGAAATCGAACGCGATTGGAAATGCCCATCAATGCGACACCGGGCATTCGGATTGTAGACATCACCGACCCAGCAAGGCAAGTTCTTTGTGATTTGCCGGTCACTTTGCTATACGAGGGCTGTGTCGACTGTCTCCATACGTATTGGCTCTTTTTTCGATACCCGACCGATGTCCACACCCACCCCGCTATCGCCCGACCAAGTTCGTCAATGGATCAGCACGAACGTCCCCACCGCCGAATTCCAAGGCAAACGTGTGCTGCTGATCGTCCCCGATCACACGCGGACGGCTCCGTTGCCGTTGTTGTTCGAAGCGTTGCACGCTCATCTCGGACCGGCTGTGAGCCAATTAGACGTGCTGATCGCCCTTGGCACACATCCGCCGATGACGGAAGAGCAAATCGATTTGCTTCTTGGACTCTCGCCGGAGCGTCGGCAGAACGAGTTCCCGAATGTCGGGCTGTACAACCACGCCTGGGATGACCCAAACGCCCTAACCACGATCGGCACACTCACGAAAGCCGACACGGAACGCGTGTCCGACGGCAAACTTTCGATGGACGTGCCGGTCCAGATCAACGCCCGCATCAACGATTACGATACGCTCTTAGTGCTCGGCCCGGTCTTTCCGCATGAAGTTGTCGGGTTCTCCGGTGGGAACAAATACTTCTTCCCTGGCATTAGTGGGCCGGAGTTGTTGAACTTCTTCCACTGGCTCGGGGCGTTGATCACGAACGTCGGCATTATCGGTGTGATGGATACTCCGGTTCGGCAGGTCGTTAATCAGGCGGCGAAGATGATTCCCGTCGAGCGGAAGTGCATCACGTTCGTCGTCGCGCCGGATGCCTCACCGTATGGTCTGTTTTACGGGACGCCCGAAGATGCGTGGGCGAACGCGGCAGGGTTGTCGTCACAGGTGCATATCGTCCGCAAACCGAAGCCGTTTCACACGGTGCTTTCGTGTGCTCCACCGATGTACGACGAACTTTGGGTCGCCGGAAAGTGCATGTATAAGTTGGAACCGGTCGTCGCGGACGGCGGGGAACTTATCATCTATGCCCCGCACATGCACGGCATTTCGATCACGCACGGTGCGAAGATCGAAGCCATTGGCTACCACGTTCGCGATTACTTCCTGAAACAGTGGGATCAGTTCAAAGATCACCCCTGGGGTGTGCTGGCTCACTCCACGCACGTTCGCGGCGGTGGCACGTTCGAAGACGGTGTCGAGAAGCCCCGTGTGCAAGTCACGTTGGCCTCACAAATTCCGCCCGAAGTCTGCGAGCGAATCAATCTTGGCTACCGCGATCCGAACACGATTGATATCGAAGCCTACGCCGACCGGGAAGACGAAGGTGTGCTGCTCGTCCGGAAAGCTGGTGAGCAACTTTACCGTCTGAATGATCAATAGTTTTAACTGACTCACAACTTTTTCAATTCACACCCTCACGACTAATCTCGCCTGAACGGAGTTGTCCGCCCTATGTCCGAGACCGACTACGAATCTCGCTTGAAACTCGCCGTTGACGCTGCGAAGGAAGCGAGCGAGTTGATCCTGAAGTACTACCAAACCGACAACATCGGCCTCGAAAGCAAAAGCGATTCCTCTCCCGTGACGGTCGCCGACCGCGGAGCCGAGGAGTTGCTGCGAATGCGGATCGGTGATGCGTTCCCCGACGACGGCATTCTCGGTGAAGAATTTCCACCGAAAGAAGGTACGAACGGCTACCGTTGGATTCTCGATCCGATTGACGGCACGAAGTGTTTCGTCGCGGGCACACCGTTGTTCGGCACGCTGATCGGCATCGAACGTGATGGCAAAATGATCGCGGGCGTATGTCGGTTCCCAGCTCTCGATGAAGTCGTCTATGCCCGCGAAGGCGGCGGAGCGTGGTTCCAAACTGGCGACAAGGAACCGAAAGCCGCCCAAGTTTCATCGGTCGATCAAATCGAAAACGCGTTGGGTTGTTTCACCGAATTGGCTGGCTGGTACAAGATCGAACGGAAAGAACTGTTCGACAAACTCGCCAGCTCCGCCCGAGCGCTTCGCGGTTGGGGCGACTGCTACGGCCACATGCTTGTCGCGACCGGACGAGCGGAGTTCTCCATTGATCCCATCATGAGCCCCTGGGACATCGCCGCGCTCATCCCAATCGTCCGTGAATCCGGCGGCTACTGCGGCGACTGGGACGGCAACCGCATCATCGACGGCGGCAACGGCGTCTCCACAAACGCCGCGATGAAAGACAAAATCCTCGGCATGCTGAAATAGACAACCTGTTGTCACTGCTCGTTGCGAGTGATTCGAAGTTAGAAAAAAGATGGATGTCGGAGCCAAATGAAGAGCAGGTAGAATTGGCGCGTTCGTACTGTGTGTTTGCAACGCTTGTTGCAATGCCAGTTTGGTGGTTCATTTTCGTTCTCTTCGCGACCGGAGACGAATTCACCGATAGTCCCGCAGGCCTTGGTTTTGTTGGTTGTATAGTGGTTGCATTCGCAACTCCCGCAATAATTGCGAATGTATTTCTTGTTGCACCGTCGCTATTTACCTGTAGCTTTGAAGTCACCTCACGAAAAGGAATTTACTTCGTCCATGGTTCCACGTTAGTCACATACTCGGGTCTGTGGTTTGGCATCGAAAGTTTTTTGGGTGAAGGAACATCAGCTTGGGTCTCTCTGTTCCTAGTGCTATCGATCTTCTACGTTCCCCCGATGATTGTTGGTTCGTTGGTCTACTCGCATATCCTCGCTCAAGAGTTGAATGCCAAAGAAGTTCCGTAGGGTGCGTCGTGACGCACCAGGCGTGAATGACTCGGCAGACTACGATTTGTTCCTGTTGAATCAGCGGTTGGTCATGAGCAACTACCGACGATCTCGTGAAGGAAGAATGTTTTTCTTCACCGTTGTCACGCACGAGCGGCGATCAATTCTGACTACTGACTTTGGACGACGCACGCTACGAAAACCAATCTTGGAGGTGAAATCCCAGCGGCCTTTCGTCATGACAGCAATTGTTCTTCTCCCTGATCATTTGCATGCAATTTGGGAACTTCCATCGGGCGATTGCGACTACTCGACCCGTTGGCGTCGGATCAAATCGTTGTTTACACATCGTTGGCTGGCAGACGGGAGACAAGCTGGTTTCGTCAATCAGAGTCGGTCTTCTCGAAAGGAGCAGGGTGTTTGGCAGCGGCGCTTCTATGAACATACTTGCCGTGATGATGACGATCTCAAACGGTGTTTAGACTATCTACATTTGAATCCCGTCAAGCATCACCTAGTCGATCGGGTTACAGATTGGCCTTGGTCGTCTTTTCATCGTTATGTGGGGCTCGGAGAGTATGACCGGGATTGGGGCGGCTCTTCAGAGTTGTACGGTGATGAGTTTCAGGACGCCGAATGAAAGCGGTGCGTCGCGACGCACCCTACGAGATCTCGCTTGTTCTCGATCGAGAGGCAAAGCGACGGCGGGACCGGTCCGAATCGATCAACTGCCGCGTTTGGAGGGTGGGTCTTCGTTGGCGTGGGCGACGGCGTCTTCGAGGAAGTAGTTGATGTCTTCGGCTTCGTCTGCGTGTAGCACGGCATAGGCGTGGGCGGCGCTGCGGGCGTGATAGAGTTGCTCTCGCAGATTGATGTCGCGGGTGATTGCCGTCGCGAACGCGGCGAGCACTCTCAGGTGGCGTTTGCGGTCGGTTTCGGGAGTAGCGAGCAGCAGAACGGCGTGGATCGGTTGCCCATCGGGGGCTCCCAAATCAATGCCGTTTGAACTGATGCCCAAGATTCCGTTCATTTCGGCTCCCTCTTCGAGAACCACGTGCGGCACCATCAAGCCTTCCGACAAACACGTCGTTTCCAACGCCTCGCGTTCGAGCACTCTCGCGACGAACTGGTCTTGGGGAATCGGCGGCGGAGTGGATGACGCATAAAGCTGCGTTGCCAATTCGCGGATGATTTCCTCTTTCGTCGTTCCCGAGAGTTTGGTTGTGATGTGGTGTTCGTCGAGGAAGTCGAGGAGACGAGGGAAATCCATTCCGGCTTCACCGGCTCGTTGCAATGCAAATCGAGCTGCACTGGGACCGACGAGTTGGTTGATGGCGAGCGCTGCCAGTCCGACCGTGGTGACCGTCTCCGCGACATCATTCAAGTGTGGATCGCCCTGAACCAACAGCACGAGACCAACCGCGACACCACCGTGCGGAATCAAGGCCATCCCCAAGTTGTTCCGAACCGTGGTGGGAACGCCCGCAATGGACATCGCACCGAACGCACCGACGTACTTGCCGATGAGTCTTGCGAAGAAGAACGCCAACACCAACCCGGCGGCTTGCATCACCAAGCTAAAGTCCAGATTCATCCCGGCGAAGGTGTAGAAAGCGGCGAAAAGAACGCCGCCAATCGCGTGGAGATAGGCTTCCGTCGAACGAACGACATCGTGCTGCACATTGGAAACCATGATGCCTGCGAAGGTACATGCCAGAATTCCGGAGACACCAAAACCTTCGGCTCCGCCCCATGCTCCCAAAATGACCGCCACCATCGTTGGGCCGAGAAACGCCGGACCCACCAACGTCCGATTCAGCCCCAACGCCGCCAGGGCTGCTCCACTCCCGACTGCGAACGAGATGCCGAATTGAGTCACCACCGAACCCAAGGCTGTCGACCAGGTACTATGCCAAACGGTCCCCTCGGCACTTCCTTCGGCGAGGTAAGACGCCACGAACGCGAACGCTCCGACCGCGACCATGTCAATCAACGCGACAGCCGCCAACAGCGTGCGTGTCAGAATCCCACGTGCCCGCGCTTCCTGAACCACCAGCACCGTTGTTCCCGGCGCTCCGGCAATCGCGATGGCCGCCAGCAACAAACTGGCTCGGATCGGCATTCCACACATTGACATCGCCAACCCAACGAGGACCGGCGTGCAAATGGCTTCGCCGATGAGCAATAGTCGAAGCCGATTCCCGGAGTTTCTCAGACTCGCAATGTGAAGCGCCGCGCCTACTGTGAAGGCAATATATCCCAGCACAAAATTCATGTACGGCTTGAAGGCCCCGACCGTAGCACCGCCAAGACCTGTGAATTCACCGTGATACGGAGAGGTCGCCCGCAGCAAAATCCCGACACTGATCCAGCCCGTCACCTTGGGCAAATGGACTTTGCCGAACAACTCGCCGGCAATGATGCCCGCGACGAGCACGATGGCCATTTGATAAAGCGGACTGTCGACTGCAAATGATACATCCATGATGAAACTTCAAATTCGAGAGCATTCGCCAGAATTCGGTTTGTGGGCGCAAGTGCTTCAGTCGCTTGCCCATTCAGAAGACACGAGGGATTGTGGTTTCATGGTATAGCGTGATTTGCAAGTGCAACACAAGTCGAATGATTAGGTGACGACCGTTATCACAGAATTCCAAACCAAGAATTCTTGGCATCCGACTCAACGAACATCGTGAATCGTGCCGTGCATTGTCCGTGAGACCGTTTGCCCGTTGGGTGTTCGCAATCGGCATTGCAGTTCATAACACCAGGTCGGTGCCAACTCCGGGATGGTCAACGTGATGGTTTTTCGATCGGCCGAAAGGACTGCTGAAGTGATCTCACGATTCTGTTCGTTGTAATGTTTCGAGCCGTAATTCTTCGTGCGTTTCAAATCCCAGGTTTGGAATTGAAACCGCTCAAGTTCCGAGACGACATCCGCCGCCAAAGCGTCGCTGAAAGTGATGGATAAGGTCTTCGGTTTTGTTTGAACCTTGATGGGCATGATCGCACCGGAACCGGAATACCGAATGCGATACAATCCGCCTTCCCGCATTTGTTGGCTGCTGCCCCACGCGAACAAACCGCACACATAGAGTTGGCCATCACCAGGATGAAACCGCCCTCGCATGGTGCCGGTGGGGAATTGATCGATCGGCAATTGGCACATCGCGCCCTGCACGCCGCCGGTTTCGTCGAGATGTTCGTGCGGTACGACGAACACCTTTCCATACCCATAGGACAAATTCAGCAAGGTGTTCCGCAAGTTGCCCCACTGGTTCGCGCCGGACCATAACAACTCCGCAGGCGATCGGTCAAAGGAATTGGTGATCCAGCACAACGGCGGTTGCATGGCGGAATCGGAGGAGTCGGTCACGTCGTGATAGCCGTACATATTTCCGTAGAACCCACCTTCCACCACCCAATTGATGCGGTTTTTCGGGTTCCAATGTCCCTCTTGATCGGTGACGACAAAGCTACCATCGGGATTCATGCAAACCCCGTTCGCCGCTCGAAACCCGAATGCGAGAATCTCTGTCGCGTTGCCATCCGGCGTGACTTTCAACAACGTTCCATGATGCGGCACGACGGCTTCCAACGCGTGACGAGCCGACTTGGCGTAGTAGAAATTCCCGTTCGCGTCACGTTGCAGTCCCATGGCGAATTCATGGAAATGTTCGGTCACTTGTTGATCGTTGTTGAAACATTCGTAGAAATCGGTTGCACCATCGCCGTTGCGGTCACGAAGAATGACAAGCTGATCGCGACACGTGAGATAGATTTCTCCATTCACGATTTTCAGTCCCAACGGCTGAAACAAACCCGCTGCAATTCGTTTCCAAGTCAGCGTCGCGGTTCCGTCAGTTTGGAGTTGCGATAAGCCGGAGACTTCGTAGACGTCGCCATCCCACGAGCAAAGCGCAAGCCGATCACCGTCGGCGTAGAAATCCAAACCGGAGAAACGGAGTCGTGCCAACCAGGGATTCGAGTCGGGGGCGGTCAACGTATCGACGGCGAAGCCACTTTCGTTGAACTCACCCAAACTTGCGGTTGTCTTGAGCACTTCCGGCCAAGGATTCTCCGCCGGTTTCGTGATGAGTTCATCCAACGCCGTGTTGGGCGTCGCGTTCGCAATGGAATTCTGAATGCCGGAGACGACGGGTTCCGCAATCGGTTTTTCGTTGTTCGGGCGTGCCGTCCACACGCGGAGCGTCCGTTTTTCTTGTGACGGTGGAATCACCAGCACCAACCGCTCGTCTTGCTGTTCCAGGTGGCAACCATTCCCATCACCCGCAAAGCCCGCGAGCAAACGGTTTGCCGATTGAGACTTTCGGACCGGATTGGAAACCGCTTTGGCCGGGAATTTTTGGGGGTCGGTTTGGGCATCCGTCAGCCAGCTTGCGATCGGTGAGGACTTCGAGTTCCGTAGGTTTCCGATGGCGACCTCGCTCAAAGATTCATCGAAGAATCGCACGTCGCGAATTGAACCTTCAAAAGCGGATTGCCGAGGGAAGTTTGGCGCACCAAATCCAATGCGGAGCACGGCATCTTTCAACGGTTGTTTCGTGGCCATTCGGCGCGATGCCACTTTCTGACCATCGACGAACAACTGAACGAGTTCGGTCTCGGCGTCCCAGCTGACAGCCACGCGATGCCACTGGCCGTCGGCGATTTTGCGTCGTGACTCGACCACGCCGACCCAACCGATGTCGTAGCACAACCGTCCGCCTCGCAAGAACAACACGGTGCCGTTCGGGACCCATTTCGGGCCGGGCGTGGTGTTGGCGACGATCACGCCATCATGTTTCGTTTTGATGCTCGCCGTAATTGTGAAATCATGATTAAACGTGTCGAACGTCTTTGCGACCTGCAACCATTGCGAACCATCAAAATGACCAGCGTGAATCGAATGCTCTGGCTGATCCGTGTCGGTAGCGTTGTCGGTCGGTTCGATCGTAACGGTCTGTGCCAACGGTGTGCGGTCGAGAACGGTTCCCTCGGGAAGTGTGGCGACCAGCAGCGTGCGTGGCTTGTCGGTTGGTTGTAGTTGCAACGTGCGGACCATCGCCGGAGAGATGTCCGAACTTGCGGTCGGCACGGAACTCACCGTTTCGAGAAGACGTCTGCCACCAACGCTGTAAGAAAACACGGGACCAACTGCAGTATTGTACATGCCGTGATAGTCGGCCCATGGCTTCGGAAGCGGACCGTAACGTTTGCCGTCTCGACCTTGAACCCGCAGCGTGTCCGCGAACGAATTCGTTTCCGGATTGGCCCAACCAGGACCGGTCGGATTCTGAAAAATCACATCACCCATCGCATGGGGATGGGCTTGGTGACGGCCGTCGAAATGGATTCCCTGCCAATCAATGAAACGAGTTTTTTGCTCGGGTGAATGCACCCAACCGGCGGCGAACCGCATTGTGTCGTGATCGAACATCATCCATTGATTCCCACGGGAAATGCCGCCGGGACCGGGATCGAGCCGCACCGCAATCCCTTTGTACGCGATGTTCGATTTGTCGCGGCCGACCTCGATGGTGTTGTGCATCCATCGGCCGTAATCCATGTCCTGCCAGGGAGCGAACTCGACTGGTTCGGGACCGAACGTGTCGCCCGACGGCAGCGACTTGAGATACGGCTGAGTCACACTGACGTACTGCTCCGCGTTATGTCGTTTCAGATATTTCTCGCGGATGTAGTGGATGACATCGTATTTCTGTCGAGGCACCATCCATGTTTGCGGCAGCATCAGACCGAAGCCGTGCGTGAGGGTCTGATACATCGTGAACGGCTCGGAACCGTTCTTGAACTTTCCTTGACCAAACCGCAACGCCGTCGGCAGCGAGCCCGCCCGTTCCAAGTTGCCATGACAGTTGATGCAAAGACGGTTGTAGATTGTCTCGCCACGTGCGAACGCGTCGTCATCCAGATTGCGGATGAGACCGGCATGATCGACGTGGTTTTCGTATTCGGGAAGTTTGAAGGCGATCAAAGCGGCGGGCGGGTGCAGTTCACGGGCTCTCGCGGAACCGCCATCACGAATCTCAATCACATACTGCACCAAATCGAGAAACTGCTGGCGACTGGCCAGCGTGTTGACGACACCAGTTGGCATGATCGACTTTTGGCTTTCGAGAACTTGGTCCACTTCGGCACGTGGGATTGTTGTGATGCCGTTGGTCGTCGTCTCCCGAATTCGAACGAACTCGCTTCCATCGGCATCGGCCTTGAGACCGGTCAAAACCGTGCCATCCGTCTTCAGAACCGTGACCGTCTCGAACCCCGGGCGAATTTTCTCCGACGGTTTCAAAATAGATTCGACAATGTGCTCGACCGACGCATCCTTCCGGCTTCCCAACTCGCTGAGGTTCGGTCCCAATGGTTGCGATGGGTTGTTGGCGGTTTGATTTGGGGGTGTGCTCTCAAAGACCTGATGGCATTTCGCACAGCCAACATTCACACGATGAAAGACGATCGCCCCGCGTTTGGCATCGCCCAACTCCATCGCCGCTTTCGCCAAGTTCGTGGTAGCTTCCGCGTTCAATCGTTGCTCAAGCGTTTGAGCCGACACCACGGATGCGAACCCAAGCCACAAGAAAAGGGCGAAACTGCGTTGGAGTGAGTGCATTGCGAATTCACCTGAAATCGTGATTGTGATGGGTTTGTTTCGAACCGAGTTCCAAACGGCGAATGGGGATCGATGGGAATCGCTCGGCGGTCGCTCGGTCATGGCTGCGTAAACTTGACGAGTACGAATGTGATATCGTCGTCTTGCTGGGCTTGCCCGCGGAAGGTCGCTAAATCCTCCGTGATTCGGGACGCGATTTCATCGGCGGACTTCGCGGCGTGGGCACGCATCGATTCACAGATACGCTCCTTGCCGTACTGCTCACCGGCGGCGTTAGGGCTTTCCCACAGTCCATCGGTGGCCACCAAAACGAGCGTTCCCGGTGGCAAATCGGTCCGCTTCATTTCCCGGTAAGACTCACCGCTGACCAACCCCAACGGCAAACCGCCGACATCTTCGAGTTCGATGAACGAATCGGTGTTCGGAAAATAGACGAGCGGCAAGTCATGCCCGGCGCTGGCCATGCGGACGCGGCGTGTCGCTGGGTCCACGAGGAGTAGGACCATCGTCATGAAACGTTCACCGCCGGTGTCTTCGACGAGCAAATTGTTGATGTGCGTGAGCCAATTGCCGAGGGAGTTTTCGTCTTCCGCTCGACTCCGCAGAATGCCTCGAACGGTCGCCATCAACAAAGCAGCCGCCACGCCATGCCCCATCACATCACCGAGCACCACCACGAGTTCATCGGAATCCGTTTCGGAGACTTCAAGAAAATCGTAGTAATCCCCGCCGGTTTCGTCGCAGTATGTGCTGTGACCGGCGACTTCGAGCCCTGGAACTTGGGGCACCGATGACGGCAACAATTTTTGTTGAATCTCCATCGCCAATGACAACGAATGTCGTAGACGCATACGGTCCTTGAGTGCGAGCGACATTTGATTGAGTTCCCGCGAGAGCTGCTCAAACTCCCGGTGACCGCGGACTTCGACGGCATGATCGAGGTTCCCTTCGCCAATCGTTCGCACGGCATCAGCAATTTCCGTGACCGGCCGCACCAAGGTCCATGCCGCCCAAATTCCCAGAGCCAGTGTTGCCAACACGACCAGTCCACCGATCAACCAGGCTTGTCGTCGCAGATCCGACACGCCAGCCATGATTTCTTCGTTCGGAACAATTACCGTGAGCGTCCAATTCAGACCCCAGGGATCGCCAAGGGGCCGAGTTTCGACGCGATACTCCTGCCCTGAGATTTCGAGAAACTGCTTCTCGACGAAGTGTTCCGAGGAATGGGTTTCCATCGCTTTTGCAACGCTGGAGATCAGCGGATCTGCGGAATCACTGGCGAGTATCCGTTTGCCATCCGCACTGACGACAACCGCATCGGCTGATGTGCCGAGCAATCGCCGGTCGGCGTCCATGAGGACTGCTTGTCCCGTCTCGAACACGGGTGTCTGAGCGAGGAATCGGGAGACATCGGTCAGGCTGATGTCGGACTCGATAACGCCGACGAGATCGTTGTTGTCATTGAAAATCGGTCGGGCGTACGCGATCCCTAACGTTGTCTGACCACCGTTTCCCCGCACCCACGAATACGGTTCACTCCAAGTCGGTCCACCAACTGTAACAACGGCTTGATACCACGGACGTTGACGCGGATCGTAAACGTAGGTGCTAATCTGCTCGCCGACAGTGCCGGACTCGGACACCCGATATTCGATCAACTCCCCGTTGGTTTCTTCGTCGAGGATCGCGTATTCGTATCCTTTTTCACCGGGGTAGCGGATCATCCAGGTGGCGTCTCCTTGCGTGTTCCCGAAGGTCACGGAATTGATTTCCGGGAATGCTTGGAGATAGTCGAACAACTCCGGTCGCCAACGCCGAGGTTGGTCCGCGGGTAACTCGCCCGAGGTGATTTTCAACGCCGCATGGCCGGTCGCGAGAACGGCATTTTCGAGATAGGAGTTGACGGTTTGCTCGACGCGATCGGTGGTCTGATCGAGAACTTGCCCGGCCAACGTTTGCAAAAGACGACCAGCTTGCCAAGTGGCCACCCATGTGAGCGCAACGGCAACGACAAACACCGGCACCAGCAACATGGCTGGTGCCGTGTGGCGAATCGAAAAGGATTTCACAGGAGTTACTTCAGTTAGTTGGACGTGTTTGCGGAGTTCGCGTCGGAACCGTCATCGGTGTTGGAATCAGCATCTGACTCAGGGTCTTCCAATCGCACCAACAACCAGTCCTCCACGCGATCGGTTCCGAAATGAACCAGCACGGGGACATCGTCTTGAGTCAGGTTGTAGAGACCGGTTTCGACGATGACATCGTCACTCTCGCCGATTCGCATGGCAACCCGTTGAGTTTCCTTATCAACTTGGCCTTGGACGCTCACCGCTTCGTCGGTTTGATCGTTGTAGAGCGTTCCACTGATGATGCCGGTCTTGGACACCGCGAGTTGAATTGCTCGACTCGGTTTTGCTTCCTTTTCGTTGCTTGAAACGGCGAATGTTCCTAACGGCATCCATTCGGTTTGTTCGGCTTCTTCCTGCGAAGCCGGTGGTTCGACCGTGGCGAGTGCGGCGGCGGATTGTGCGAATTCATCGGCTGTCGCGACTTGCTCACCGTTGATATACACACTGTTGTCCTGATAGACCACGTTGCCGCCGGTTCCGTAATCGTAGTAGATCGGTTCTGCCCAAACCGCTGGGGGAGCCGACCATGTGAACCAATTCACCGTCGCCGCGAACGTGGGAACGGTCCACCAGTAAGACCACGGATAGCGGTTGAATCGGTAACCGTAATGCCAACCCGCCCACCGATGCGCGTGCCGATCCCACCATCCCCGATTGAACCAACCACGTGCATAACCACGGAACCAAGAACTACGTCGGAAGTAGTCGCCACGGTTATGCCAATACCGCATACGATCGGGATGGCGCGTGCCGTAGTTTCGGAGTCCGCCGATCTGGTTCGACCAACGATTGTTGATCGAGTTGATGCGGTTGCGATCAATGTTCACCCAGGAGGGGCGATTATTGATGACACGATTGCCACCGACATTGATCTTTCCAATGTTGATGTTCGTGCGATCCCCGCGATTGCCGGACCCAATGTTGAGATTGGTTCGGTCTCCAAAGTCGGTGACACGATTGTCTCGGTCCGTGATCCGGTTGTTTCGGTTCCCGAAGTCGGTGACGCGGTTGTCTCGGTCACCGATACGATTATTGCGGTCGCCGATGTTGATGTCCGGTCGCCGATCTCCGAATTCGCCATCCGGTTTCAATGGGCGATCCATGCCGAGAAAATCCCCGAGTTGTCCGGCGGATGGCCGGTTTCCGCTTCCCGGTCGATTCTCGAACGCCGGCCGATCAATCACACCAGGTCGGTCTCCGATGTTCGGTCGATCACCAATATTGGGACGATCTCCGTTACCCGGTCGATTGATCCCGCCGGGACGGTCCCCAATGTTGGGTCGGTCCCCAATGTTGGGTCGGTCGCCGAGGTTTGGCAGGCTGGGGCGGTTTCCGATGTCTGGCCGATTGATGTTGCCTGGCAGTGTGGTTGGACGCGAAGGACGATCTGGCCGATTCGAGCCAATGTTGCCTGGCAGCGTCGTGGGGCGATTAGATGGATTGAATCCACCGCTGGGGCGTTCAAAAGACGGCCGTGTTGTGGGACGGCTGATACTGGGACTTGAGGGAATTCGCTGGCTGAAGTTGCCTCGCGAACTTCCCAAGCTTGGTGAACTCGGTCGGGACGACGGACGGTAATTGCTGATACTGCGACCGCCGCCACCTTGGAAACCACCACTGCGGATACCGCCTCCGCCACCACTACGGAACCCGCCACCACCTCCGCGGAACCCACCGCCTCCGCCTCCACGAAAACCGCCACCTCCGCCACCACGGCCACGCAGTCCGAAGGCGTGGACGTCGGTCGGGAGAAGGAGTGACAAGCCGACTAGCAATGCAATTCGAAGTGTCATGTTATTTCTCCTCGTCAGCAGTTGAGTCGCCGGATTCGGGAAGCACGTCGACTGTTTCATCGGTCGCGGCAGTTGATTCTGCAACGCGACTGACCTTCACCGCGGACTTGGTCGGTTGGGGCGTGCCGCCAATGGAGTGGCCGATCAATTGGATTTCGATCGTGTCCTCATCTTGAGACGTCATGACGAATGTGCCCGATGCTTTCCGACCATCGGCGAGTGTTTGGGTGGTTTGCACCAACCAATCATCATCGTTCCTCGACCACGTGCCACTGCCGAAACTTCCGTCGAGATTGAACGTCCACGAGCGAATTTGCTGCGTGTTCGCGTCCCAACCGATCACTTGGGTCCCTTGTCGACGGGCATCGTCGGATTGAACGATGGTGAAAGACCGAACCAAGAACGCTCCGCCGGGAGCCCAGCGGGTGACGGTTCGCACGGTGTGATCTTCCGCGACATCTTCCCAAGTTCCGACCAGCCATGCCAAGTCGGCTAACGCTTCACTGGCGGATTGCGGTGTGGGCACTGCGGATTCGGTCACGGACTGAAACACCCAACCCGCGTCCTCTTTCACCAGAAGCATTTGAAATTGGGTCTCGAGCGGATCAGTTCCCGGCACGAAGATGCTGCTGAGGCCATCCACGATCGCGATGTCGGATTTGATCATCCGAACGTCGTCAATTGTGACCGCCATCCGTGTTTCTGGGTTGGCCTTCAGTGTGTCTTGAATGCTCTTGGCAATCGCATCGTGACCGACGGACTTCTCGCCGGTGCTGTGATCGGTGTAGCTGACATCTTCGGCCCAGAATTTCTTGACCGTGGCGGCGTCGTGTTCGTTGAACGCCTTCACATACTTCGCGATTGTTTTCCGGACATCCGCCTCCTCGGCCGATGAAACCGCACACACTCCAAACACCGCCACGCAAAGCAATTGAATTCGCAACAACCGTTGCATAAGACAAACCTCTCCTCTTAGGTTTTGGGGGATCACGACAGGCCCAACTCAACTCTACCGTGGGCGTGCGTCTTGGACCAGTTCGTGAGAGATTCCGGTGAAAAAACGTCCTCCGCTTGACGCTCCGACTGAGATGCGTTGGAATACTCGCGTTCGATCCAATCTTCGAGGATGAGGGCGATGAGTCAGTTACTTGAGAGTTTGCGACAACTGTTAGTGGCGGTTTGGAACGTCGTTCAATCGCTGCTGGGCGTGTTCGAACCAAATTTGGGACTGTGGCTGTTCCTGGCGGCGTGGATCGGGTACTTCCTGTTCGCCGTCAACTGGGTGGCACTCCGACGCGTGATGCTCTCCGGCGGTTGGGTGGGTGTTTTGCTGTTGGCGTTGGTCTCGATTTTGGTCTGGGGTTCGGTTGATCCCGCGACGCAACCGCATGAAATCTTTGGTCTGCAACTGTCGAACTACGTCGGCAAGACGGTCTACGTGACCGTGCTGCTCTGCATCATGCTGGTGTGCGGTTCGGTGCAATTGGCGAATCCCGCTCGAACGGATGTCGATATCGCAGGTTACGAGGAGTAAGTTCCAAGAGGTGGTGGGCATGTCGGATCGGCAGCGTTCGCAATTTGGCGGAATCGTGCTTTGCGGCGGACGCAGCCAGCGGATGGGGCGTCCCAAATTGAGTCTGCCGTTCGGTGACGAAACCATGTTGGGACGAGTTGTCCGCGTGCTGAGCGAAGTCGTCACGCCGATTGTGGTCGTGGCGGCGGTCGATCAGGAATTACCGACGCTCCCAAGCGATGTCATCATCACACGCGACGAACAACCCGATCTCGGTCCGCTTGCCGGTTTGGCCGCCGGTCTGAAGGCGTTGCCAACCGGAACTCCGGCGGCGTATGCCTCATCCTGCGATGTCCCACTGCTGAAACCGGAATTCATCTCGTACTTGGTGAACCGCTTCGGCGATGCTGACGTGCTGATGCCGCGAGAGGGGAAGTTTCATCATCCGTTGGCCGGTGTGTATCGTAGCACGTTGGAGCCAACGATCCGCGAAATGCTCGCGCATGATCAACGTCGACCAGTCGGGTTGTTGGAACGGTGTCGTTCGGTGACAATCGACGTGGACGAACTGCGGGCCGTCGATTCCGAACTCGATTCTCTCCGAAACACAAACACGCCCGAGGAATACCACGCCGCGTTGATGCGGGCGGAACGGGATGATTCATGACCGAACCAACATCGAACCCGAACGACGTGCGGATGCGGGGGTTTGCTCAGCGGGCTCGGGTCGAAGATGCGTGGACGTGGATTGCGAACAGTGCCGAAACGCTGGGCTCCGAAACGGTTCCATTGGCGGAGGCAACCGGTCGCGTGTTGGCGGATGCGGTGATCGCTCCGTTGAATGTGCCGGCGTTCGATCGCTCGGCGATGGACGGTTACGCGGTACGGGCGGACGAAACCGACGGTGCCGCCGACTACACCCCGCTGACGCTCAAAATTCTTGGCGAATCCCTACCGAATCAACCGTTCGCAGGGGAAGTCACACGGGGAACCGCTGTGCGAATCATGACGGGAGCCCCGGTGCCAACCGGAGCCGACGCCGTGCTGCCGGTGGAGTATGCCAGCGAACGGGAAGGGCAATTGGAGCTGACAACCACCGTGCCACCGGGCAAACACATCGGGCGAGTCGGTGAAGATGTGAAAGCCGGTACGGAACTGCTGCCGTTCGGGCGTCGTCTGCGACCGCAAGACGTGGGCGTTTTGGCTTCGGTGGGGTTGCCGGAAGTGTCGGTCGTACGCCGACCGACCGTGCGAGTCCTCATCACTGGCAACGAATTGGTTCAGCCGGGACAATCGC
>NZ_JAALXT010000006.1:0-60000 GCF_011634775.1 Thalassoroseus pseudoceratinae | reverse complement strand
TTAGACACGTTCCGGGGGCAATTGAAGTGGGCCTATTCTGTGGCAGATCAACGGAAGTTGCCTGGCCCGAATCGTCATCGAGGTTCGACGATTGGGGACCCGACATTCCCGGCAATGCCGCATATTGCCGATGGGCGTGTCTATTTTCTTTCGCCAAGAACCCACTTCGTACACTGCGTCGATCTGGAGACCGGCCAACAGATTTGGCGTACACCTCGACAGGATAATGACTTCTACGTGGCGACTGTGAGTGATCAAGCTGTGGTCCTCGTTGGCCGTCAGCTGTGTCGCGGATTGGCGGTCGAAACTGGCGAAGAAATTTGGTCGGTTCGATACGGAACGCCATCGGGCACCGGATTTCGGAGCGGCAATCAATATTTGTTGCCATTGCAGAAGGGGGCGATTGCGGCGATTGATATTGCTACCGGTGAAGAACGTGGAAGTGTTCAGATTTCTCAGCCTCGCGAATCGAAACAGAGTCCGCCGCCGGGCAATTTAATTCCGGTGGGCGACTATGTGGCCTCGGTCAATTTTGCTGGGTTGACGATTTTTCCGCAGACCAAGCCATTGCTTGCGGAGACCCGAGAAACGCTTCAAGCCAATCCGGAGCATGTCGAACATCGGTTGTTGGTTGCGGAACTCGAACTCCTCACCGGCAATTTTCCACGGGCGATCCAAGTTTTCGAGCCGTTACGGTCGCTCGAAGACCTCTCGGGGGAGGAATTGCAGCGTCGAAATTCGATTTGGCGAAAATTGCTGACCTGGGAGTTGGCTCAAAAACCGGAACAGGGAAAGGAAATTCTGAGCCAATTGGAAAAACTCGCGGATCATCCAGCCGAGCAGGCGAAGTTTTTGGTCCAGAAGGCAGAATTTTTATTGAAGTCTCGGGATGTTGACGGTGTCCTCCAAACCGCGGCCGAGTTGGCTGCCACCGATTCCCAAGAACCGTTGTTGATTCGTGCCGATGGAACGCATTGGCTTTCGCCATCGACTTATGCCCAGGATTTGATGCACCGACTTGGCCAAACGGTCGATTCCGAGATGGTTTGGGCCAACGTTGATGTTGAAGGCCAGCAGCAATCCGCGTTGGAGTCGGGTCAGGCTGGTCGATTGCGTCAGTTTCTGACCTTGTTTGGAGATCGGCCCCAGGCAGATGCCGTTCGTGGAGCGCTCGCCGAGTTGGAACATACGTCGGGCCAATTCAATGCGGCCGAGTTGTTGTGGTTGAGGAATCAAGAATCTGAAAACCTGGTGGTAGCGGCCACTGCGACGGTTCATTTGATTGACATGTATCGGGAACGCGGCTTGTTCTACGAAGCCAATCGGCAGTTGAGTCGGCTTCGGACTTCGCCGATGGATTTGGAGTTGGCCACCGGTGAGTCGGTTGCGGATGTCACCCGTCGATTGCGGCAGAGTCCGGTTCTGGAAGCGACCCGGAAAATGACGGAAGCAACCGAGCCGGTCGATTCCGTTCGGATTCGGTCGTCTCATTGGGTGACCAATTTGGAATCGCTGACGAAATCGTTTGGTCGGTATCGCACACGATTTTTATTGCCGTCGGAAATGTCGTTTCACCTTGTTGATCATAATGTTAACTCGACTGGCGTTGCGGCGATTGATCAGCAAACCGGATTCATTGCCGGTCACTTGCCGATTCCTCGGAGAAATTCCTTTCCCTCACAATCGAAATTGACGCAACCGGGACATTTTTTGCCAATCGGTGGACCGGGGGAAATGCTGGGAGCGTCGTTGTTGGAACTCCAACGGGGGGAACCACTTTGGAAGGGAAGTTCGCAACTGCATATTCCTTCGGTTTATGTGCCGCGGGTAGGGCCATACGGTTTGGACTATTGTGTCTTTCAATCTCAACGAGCGATTCACTGTATCGACCCCGTTACGGGAGAGATGCAATGGGAACGCGAACTCGATGACCCGGAATCTGGATTGAAGAACGATCCGGATGGCGGAATTGTTGGTGATGCGGATGTGCTGGTTGTCTTTGGAGCGGATCGCCGGTCTTACAAAGTCCTCCAGACACGAACCGGCCGGGAGATTCGACGGGGCGTTTTGGATTTTGACGTCAATCAGGTGCGGCGATCGTTTGGGCGAAAATTCTTTTACGTCGCCAGTACGCCGACCGGGCGACGAATGCGAATTTGGGATCCGCTTTCGAATCGTTATCTGCTGGACGAACCGGTTGTCGGTCGTGTGTTTTCCGCTGTGACGCCGGAACGCGAGTTGGCGATTGTCCTTCCGGATAAAACCGACAAAGATCAGAAAAGTTTCTTGCTGCGAATTCTCGATGTCGAACAGGACCGCATCCGAACCGAGGTGCCATTGTCGGTGTCGGATTTGCAACGGGTGAACTATCTTCGCGTGTTCCGGCAAAGCGGGCGTTACTATGTCAATCTTCACCAACCATTTCAGCAGGCGTTGGGGGGCTGGTTCAGTTATTACGCGAGTGACACATTCCTGCCCGAAGAAAGCGTGTTGGGGGAATTGATTGCGATTGACCCCGATGCAAACCGCATTTTGTGGCGCCGGGAAGTTCCGCAACGGTCGATTCTGGAATTACCGTTCTTCCGTTTGCCGTTCTTGGTGATGATTAGCCGGGTCCGCGATCGCCAATCGAATCGTCGTCAGGCGTTGCTGGTCGAGATTCTTGATCGAGAGACCGGTCAAACTTTGGCCATCGCCGACAATATCTTGCCCGACCGCATTGTCCATGCGGAGTACGATCCCGAATCTCGGCAGGTGATTCTGCAAGGATTGAGGACTCAAGTGACGATTGATTTCTCCGATAATCGTCTGTTCAAAGAGGGGGTCCCTCTATAATTTCTGAGAGTCTCCCATTGGTGTGGAGAACATCCATCGCGTGTTGTCAATCGATTTCGGAATGCAAGCCCGAAAAATCGAAGAATTGGGGATTCTGGAAACCCAATGGATTGTGGCAAGTCACTGCTTTTCGTGATTGTCCGCGCGAGTTAAAATTCGGGATCACTGTTGATCCGTTTCCGATTATCAAAACAGCATGGCCGAAACTTCTCTCGAATTTCAAAGTCACGATCATATCCGTGCCCTCTTTGGTCCGCAGGACCGGTTTCTGAAACGTATTCGCGATGCGACTGGCGTTGATATCGTCGTTCATGGCGAAGAGATCCGCATTAGCGGATCGGACGAAGAAGTGAAACGCGCGTTGGAAATTGTGACGGTGCTGCATGCCTATGTGGAGCAGCGTGGACGGTTGCCGGAATCGGAAGTCGATCGCGTTCTCGGTGTGAAACCGGCGACGCCGTCCGAAAGTGCTTCGTCTGATACCGTGATCAATGTGTTCGAAAAAGCGAAACAGATTCGCCCTCGAACTCCCGGACAAGCGGAATACACGCGAACGGTCGAAGAGAACGACCTCACTTTTTGCATTGGTCCGGCGGGGTGTGGGAAAACATACCTCGCGGTGGCGTTGGCGATTAATGCGTTGCGGACGGAGTCCGTCCGGAAAATTGTGTTGGTCCGTCCGGCAGTGGAAGCTGGCGAGAAACTTGGATTTCTCCCGGGCGATTTGCTGGCGAAGGTCAATCCGTATTTGCGTCCGTTGCTCGATGCGTTGCACGATATTCTCGATTTCGAGCAAGTCAAACGCTACATGGAACACGATGTTGTGGAAATTGTGCCGTTGGCGTTCATGCGGGGGCGGACTTTGAATGAGACGTTCATCATTTTGGACGAGGGCCAAAACACGACTGTCACACAAATGAAAATGTTTCTCACGCGAATGGGGGAAGGCTCGAAGATTGTGGTGACGGGGGACATTACGCAACTGGACTTGCCATCCAATGTCAAATCGGGAATGACCGATGCAGTTCATCGCTTGGGGGGGATCAACGGCGTGGGAGTTGTTCGGCTCGGCGGACGCGATATTGTGCGGCATCGCCTGGTTCGGGACATCGTCAATGCTTACGACGAGGGAAAACACGACTCTCGTCAGTCCGCCTCGTTTTCCAAGTCCAAGACACAAAATCCTTGATTGCGGCCGATCGGGCAAATTCACTTCGGTGTGATGTTTGTTCGATCGGTTGAAAGCCGGTTCTTATGCCGCTGTTTGGTCCGAAAAAAACAACTCGCACCTCGCGTGCCGCCACCTTGCGTCCGTCTTCGGGGGTAGGGCGTTGGTTCGGTATGCCGGTTCGAAACCGGGAAACGCTTTGGCAACTCGGTTTGCTCGTTTTGGCGATCCTGTTGTTCTTGCCGGCGGTTGAGGCGTGGCGAACTCCGTTTCCATATCGGTTAGGCGATCGGGTTTCGCATGGCTTGCTGGCCAAAATCGATTTTCGTCGACTCGATATTTATCGAACGTACGTCGCGCGGGACAATGCCGAGTCCAATGTGTTGCCGATCTTTTACCACGACTCCGATGTGCTTGATGCATTGGTGTTGCGGTTGCGGTCGGACCTCTCGGAGTTGGCGAATGCCACCAGTGTCGAGGAATTATCACCGCAATGCCGAGCTGCATTCGGTTTGACGGCACTCGACGCGCCGCAAGCCGGCATGGATATGCACACCGAGTTTTCGACATTGAAAGCGTTGGTCGCTTCCGAAGATGGGGTCGAGGGTAATCGGATCGACACGCTGCTCAAGGAGTTCGAGCAGTTCATCCAGCCGATCCAACGAACCGGTTTGGCCGATCCA
Organism: Thalassoroseus pseudoceratinae; assembly: GCF_011634775.1. NCBI lineage: Bacteria > Pseudomonadati > Planctomycetota > Planctomycetia > Planctomycetales > Planctomycetaceae > Thalassoroseus > Thalassoroseus pseudoceratinae. The sequence continues at coordinate 55,314 of NZ_JAALXT010000006.1, read as the reverse complement.
GAAGTGTTCGATACTTATCAAATTCCGCCCGAAAGCATGATCGCGGTTGTGCGTGACGACGTCCCGAAATCGCAAGTCGTCGTCTTTCCCAACAACGTGCAATTGGACGAAGTGCTTGGGAAAACCGGTCAGTTGGGTAAGACGTGGCAAAGTTTTCCGGAGCTGAACCGGCTTGAGAGATTTCTTACCCGTTGGCTGACGGCCCGAAACCCAATCACGTTGGAGTACAACGACGAAGCCACCCAGCTCGCCCGACGTGCTGCACGCGAAGCAGCCGATCCGGTCTACGATGAATACCATCGTGGCGATGTACTGGTGGAACCCGGTGGCGTGATCGATCTTGATCGCTTGGAAGTATTGCGGGCCGAGTTCGACGCCATGGAAGAACTCGCAACGCCGATGGAACAGTTGGTTCGTGTGGGCACGATCCTTGTGTTGCTCATCGTGTTGGCGGTACTCAATGGCTACTACGTGGTTCGACGGGAATCGCGTTTACTCGCCAAGCCATCGTCCTTGATCTTATTCCTTGCGACGATGTTGATCGCAGTGTTGATCGGACGCTGGCTTTCTTACGATCCTTGGCGAGCCGAAGTGATTCCGTTGGCGGCGGTCGTCATGATTTTTGCGATCGCCTACGGTCAAGTTCTGGCAACATTGACCGCGTTATCGCTGTGCCTCATTTTGACCGTTTCCACGCGTGCGAATCTGCCGCAGTTCATCGTGTTAATGAGCGTGGCCGCCACATGTATCATGCGACTTTCGCAAGTTCCGTCACGGTCGACACTCATCAAGGTGGGGTTGTGGTCCGGGCTGGTCTATTTCCTGGTGAGTTTGGGCGTTGGAGTTGTCAGTCACCAAACCTACATGCATGCTTGGACGGATTGGGAACTGCTCAAGTCCAGCGCACGCGGTGCCGCTTGGTGTGTGGCGGCGGGGTATTTGGTGGCCGGAAGTTTGCCGTTTGTCGAATATCTTTTTGGTGTGGTCACGGACATCAGCTTGCTGGAAATGAGTGACGTTTCACACCCGTTGTTGCAGGAACTCGTCCGGCGGGCACCGGGGACATACAACCATTCGATGACGGTGGCTTCCATCGGTGAAGGAGCGGCCGACGCCATCGGCGCGAACGGATTGCTGGTCCGGGTCGGTGCGTATTTTCACGACATCGGTAAGATGCTCAAGCCGCAGTACTTCATCGAGAACACCCGCAAAGGCGAGGAAAACAAACACGACAAGCTCGCCCCCGCGATGAGTGCATTAATCATCATTGGACACGTCAAAGATGGCGTGGACTTGGCCAATCAGCACAACTTGCCACAGCAGTTGATCGATTTTATCGAGCAGCATCACGGCACGACGCTGGTAGAATTTTTCTTCCGGCAAGCCCAAGGGAAAGCCAGCGAGCAACCGGATCATCGAACCGACGCAGACGAATCGATGTTCCGCTACCCCGGTCCGAAACCGCAAACCAAGGAAGCCGGTGTGTTGATGCTGGCCGATGCGGTGGAAAGCGCCAGCCGGACACTCAGCGAACCCACGCCAGCGAGCATCGAAAACCTCGTCAACAAAATCGTGATGAAGAAACTCCTCGATGGTCAATTCGAAGAATCCGATTTAACGCTGACGGAAATTCGAATCGTCGAGGAATCGCTCATCAAGTCGTTGACGGGGATCTATCACGGACGGATCAAGTATCCCGATCAACAGCCACCCGCGAAGAAAACCACCGACGATGCTCCCGCAGTCCGAAAACTCGCGGACGATGCGGCCGAGCCAAAGCGGGACGAGAAACCGTCCGACGAAAAGCCGTCCAAAGAAAAATTGCAAGACGCACCATCCCAAGAAACCTCCTCTGAGCAACGGAAAGATTCCGCGTAATGGTCCCTCAGCACGTGATCGATATTGCGGACTCGCAAGATTGTTTGAAAGTCGATGCGGAGGTGCTCGAAGACATCATCCGCACGGTGTTGGTCGAAGAAGAAGTGACCGGTGCCGAAATCAGTGTGGCGATCGTCGATAATCCGACCATCCACGAGTTGAATCGGCAGTATCTCGAACACGACTACGAAACCGATGTGCTCAGTTTCTTGTTGGAATGCGACCCCGAGCCAAGCCCTGATGAGGAAGTACCCAGAGGGCGTGGCAAACGGATCGAAGGGGAAATCATCGTAAGTGCGGAAATGGCCAAGCAATCCGCGGCAGATTTCTCTTGGAGTCCTTGGGAAGAGTTTGTACTCTATGTCGTCCACGGTTTGCTACACTTGGTCGGCTACGACGACCTGACCGAGAGCGAACGTGACATCATGCAATCTCGGGAACAGCAGATGCTCAGTCTGTGTGGGATGCCTCAAATTATTCGTAAGATCCGGTGATGGGGACAATCGTTGAATCTGGTCACTTCGGTGTGATCCAAACCATTCGAACAACGTCCTCACGGGCGGACAACTCGGCTTCCGGTCTTTCGATTTCTTGGAAGAGGAGACAGAGTTGAACCCTTGGGTTTTGTCAACGGCACTTGTTGTGTTGGCGGCTTTGTTCCTGTTCACGAATCTCGTGGCGTACTGTCTGCGAGATTTTTCCCGCAGCCGGCTCGACGAGTATTGCCGATCGCATGGGCTCCCCAAACGATTCGGTGAAATCCTGCGGGAATACGAAACCGCTTTGCTCGCCGTCGAAATTGTCGGCACGGTGACGGCAACTTTGCTGATCGGCTTGTTCACGCTCGAATACCTGATTCATTTCAGCCGGCCCACGGAACTCTGGACCGTGTTGGCGTTGGCCGCCGAGGCAGTCATCGCGTTTTCGCTGTTGATTTGTTTGACCGTGGTTTTGCCCTGGTCGTTAGCTCGCATCGCCGGGGAGCCGATCTTGGCTCGGTTTTGGCGGGGTGTTCAAGTCATTCGGTATTTGGCCAAACCGTTGATTGGTTTCGCGTTGCGGCTCGACACCATTTCCCACCGCTTGGCAGGTGTTCCGGAACCCAATCACGGAATCGACATGCTCACGGAGGAAATCCGGACCGTGGTCGATGAAGGGCAACGCGAAGGTTTGCTCCATCACGAAGCCCGCACGATGATTCATCGGGTGATGGAATTAAAAGACGAAGACGTTGCCGCCGTGATGACACCGCGAACGGACATGCGGACGGTTCACGTCGATGCCTCTGTTCCCGAAGCGCGGGAAGTGTTCTTGGAACATGGTCACTCGCGGTTGCCGGTGGTTGGTGAAACCATCGACGACATCATCGGCATTCTGTACGCCAAGGATTTGCTGCGGCATGTGAGCAACGGAGAGAACACGGAAATTTCTCTCCGCGATTGGGTGCGTGATCCGATCTACATCCCGGAAACCACGCCGATCGACCGTTTATTAGAGATGATGAAAAAGGAACATATCCACATCGCGATTGTGATCGACGAATACAGCGGCGTTGCGGGATTGGTCACGATGGAGGATATTCTCGAAGAAATCGTCGGCGAGATCACCGATGAATACGACCCGGAAGAAGAAGAGGGGTTCCGGCGAATTTCAGCGGATATCGTGGAAGTCGAAGGGCGGGTTCACATCGACGATCTGAACGAGCATTTCCATTTTGGTCTGCCCGAAGATGGCGATTTCGAGACGATTGGTGGCTTCGCGATGAATCATATGGGGCGTGTCCCCAAGATTCGGGAAGACTTCGTTTGGGGGCAACTCCGCGTGACTGTTCTGGAAGCCGATGAACGTCGCGTGCAGAAACTGAGGATCGAACGGGATCTTTCACTCGCTGCAACAACTGCGGATGAAGCGTAACGAACCAAGTTCACCAGCGTTCGACGGGCCCACCTGGAACGGGCACGTGCATATCGGGCAGGGCGTCTCGTGATCCGGTGTGCGGACCGACTTCGTTGATTTCGCGAAGGGCGTCTTCGAGTTCATCGTTGGTCTTGGCTTGATCGAATCGATGACGAAGTGCGGCACGAACTCGCATAGATTTCAGATACCAATGTGCCATTCGGCGGAACTGGCCGATCGCTATGTCAAAACCGAGTTGCTGTTCCAAGAGACGAAATTGTTTCCGAAGCAGCGACAAACGCTCATCGAATCCGCCGGCGGGTTGGTATTGTCCGTTGCAGGTTTCCCATTCCAAGAGTTGCCGAAAAATCCACGGGTTTGCCAGGGCTCCGCGACCGATCGAAATGCCCGCACAGCCGGTTTCTTGAAACATTTGAATGGCATCGGGAATCGTGCGGATATCGCCGTTGCCGATGACGGGAATCGACTCGACCGCTTCCACAACCTGGCGGATGCCCTTGCGATCGACATTCCCGGAGAATCCTTGGCTTCGAGTGCGACCGTGAATCGCAATAGCGACCACACCGACTTCCTCGAACAAACGGGCAAATCGCGGGGCGGTGATGTGGTTCTCATCCCAGCCGAGTCGCATCTTCACCGTCACGGGAAGCGAGACCGCATCGACCACGCTGGCGACCATGCCAACCGTGCGATCGGTGTTTTGCATCAGACTGGCTCCGGCACCGGTCTTGGTGACATGATCGACAGGGCAGCCCATGTTAATGTCGATCGAATCCACACCACGAGCTTCCAATAATCGGGCGGCATCCGCCATCACTTGCGGATCGTTTCCAAAAATCTGGACGGACAACGGCGAATCGTCGTCGGTGGTTTCGATGAGTTGTTGGCTGAGTCGTCCGCCTTCCACCAAACCACGCGCGTTGACCAGGTCGGTCGTGGCTAATCCCAACCCGCCGAGCGGACGAATCACCCGCCGGAACGGTAAATTCGTGTATCCGGCTAGCGGGGAAAGCAAATATCGCGATCCCAGTTCCAAGGAACCGTATCGCAACGGGGTGTCGAAGTTGAGTGGTGGAGAAAACGGCATGATTAACTCGAAATCAAAAGTGCGTACTCCAATTTAACGACTGGGTTGCTACACTGAAACATCCACACGTTGAACATCACCCAGGAGCTCGAATTCCATGTATCAGGCCGCCGATCCCACGTTACTCAACCTCTGCGACGATGTTCGTCAAAAGACGTTGAAACGATTGGATAACGTCACGGAGGAGCAAGCGAAGTTTGCCCCTGCCGGACTGCAGAACAATATCCTTTGGCACGCCGGTCATGCATATGTGGTGACCGAATGGTTGACCATGGGGGCCATCGGTGCGGAGACAACCTGCCCGGACGGTTGGTTTGAGATGTTCAGTTGGATGAGTAACCCCGCCGACATTCCCGCCGATGCCTGGCCATCTTTGCAGGAAGTCGTCGAGCAGCTCCGGCTGCAACATGGGCGTTTACACGGAGCGATTCAAAACATCCCCGCCGAACGACTCGACCAACCCGCAGCCGACGATGCGACCGTCAGCGTGCGGTTTCGGATCATGCATGGTCTTCACGACGAAGCGTGCCATTCAGGGGAAATCTGGCTGCTGCGAAAAATGCAGGAAGCGTAGTTACACCATCGGTTCGGGTTCACCGGTCGTCTTTTTGCCAGGACGACCTTTGAACAAGCGGAAGCCGAGGTCCGTCAAAACGAGCGCTCGCAGACTGATCAGTAGCACGATCAGCACGCCCAAGGCCAACCACCGATTCCGTTCGTCCTGCAGAAAAACGATTCCCTGACCGATGGCCGGTTCCGGTCCTTGGGGAGTTTCGAGACCGTATTCCTGCGCGAGTTGCTCGATCTGCACGAGGTGAATGATCGGTGTGCCACGTCGGGCGAAGCGGCTCATCACGGAATCAACCGCCAACGCGCGGCTTGACGGATTCGTGTTAAGACCCGGGTGGTAAAGTTTCTTCCCGACCGACCGACCCACGGACACCGTTCCGCCACCCACGTTGATGTAGCACTTGTAATCGTTGCCGCGGGAATGTTGATCGTAAATCTTCATCCGCGTGTCGATGGACTCGAGGAAATCATCCGTGTCGATCGGCTTCAAGTTGTTGCGTTTGATCGCGGTGTCGACGATGGTTTGGCCTTCCGGCGGCAAATTCAAACCGGCATCTTCTCGTCCGCCCACAGAGCACGCGACCGAGCGGAAGTGAATCAGTCCGGCATCGTAGAGCTTGGATTCCATGTCGATCCAAAGTAACTCCGGGAAGTTCGCCCCAAACTGCGATGCGCCCGCACTAGAGATGATCACCGGATTGACCTTGAGTTCTTCCATCGCCGCGTACGCAGCCAGATTCAACGCCGGGAACGAACCGGAACAGCCGACTGCGACCAAATCGCCTTCTTCGACCCCGCATTCCAGCAGCATGTCATACAGAACGGCGGCGAAATTCGGATTGGTCGAAAGCTGCTTGGCTGGGAGGTGTCCGGGCACGGTCGTGATCGGCGTCATTTGAGCACCGATCAGTCCGCTTTCAGACAAATCGACTTCCGAATCAATCGACAACCCGTAGGAAATGCGAGTTTCCTTGATGATTTTGGCACTCTCGATGGCCCGTTCGACCGCTCGAATTTTCTGTTCGTAATGCGGTTGTTTGGTCGGTGTGCGGAAGAATTCGACCGCTCCCATGCCGACGATTGCCAAAATCGCGACCAAAGCCACCACCGCCTGAGAAACCGTTCGCGGACGCCAATAAACACGTTTCATAGGGGCGTGACTCCTGTTCCCAGATCTACGCCGAGCACGATCAGAATGAGTCGAACCGTCACGGAAGCCGTAATGAGAATTGAAAGTGTTTCGACCAGCCCTTGCCGGTCGATCCAAATCGCGAGCAAGCCGGGAATGATGAACCCAATCACCCGCAATTCCGTGGGGCGGAAACCTGCCAACGGCAGACCGGTCGAGGGATCGGTGGTTTGGCTGATATCAATGAGCGATTCCATCGGAATCGTTTGGATGATCGTTCCGACGAGGTAGCCCACGAGAATCATCATCACAGTTCGGCGTTTGCCGAAGATGATTACGACCATCGACATCGCGTAGACGATCCAATAGGTCAGCAATGCCGCGGCGAGTGTGAGTGCGACATCGAGCGGACGGTCAAGGAACATCGCAAAGTAGCCGGGAACAACCATCCCACCGGCGGCGAGTCCGAATAATTCGGAGAACAACAAACTGACGACCAGCCCCACGCCGATCGCCGTCGAAAGCGGATCCATTTCTTTGGCTCTTGAAAGATTCTCGGGATGCGTCGTGACGCACCGCAAGTGGCAGACTGCATTCAGATGCGTCACGACGCATCCTACAGAAGACCCGTTAACTTCGTCTTACGTCTTCAGTTCTTTGCCGAAGGCCGTTTCACCGGTTTCGCTACGGTTACGGAAATAACGCAGGAGTTCCAAACCGGGGCCACCGATGTTCGCCATGCCCATCACCAAAGCCGACTTCCCGGCGATGTCGATGACCCGTTCAAAAACTTCTTCCACGCGAGTTTGTTCCGCGATGATGATTTTTCGTTCGTCCACACCCGCGTTGACGGCGTATCGCGCGAAAATGTACGTTCCCGAGCCGATCAACAAGTAGTGATCGGCTTCCTGCCATTGGGGCAACACTTCCGCCAACTGACGGGACCGGTCGGGGCGGTCGGCTCGGCAATTGAAAATCGCGATGCGTCGTTTAACGTCGGGATAGCGTTCCAGAACCATATTCCAAATGCGTTCGGTCGATTCTGGATCGTTCGCGGCGAATCCATTAACGAAGACGATTCGACGACCAAACCAGTCGAGTTCGGCGACCGTCATCATGCCGGGGTCGCGGTTGACTTGCCACATGCCGGGCAGGGCAACATTCTTCGGAACGCCCAAGTCTTCGCAGACTTTCAAAGCGAGTGCCACGTTCTCGGCGTGTTCAATATACGAGAACCCCGCCAGGTCCAGCGGTGTGATCGCGGCGACGTCTTCCTCGGTTGTCGGAATGAGTTGGCAGTTTCGATCAGCACAGACTTTTTTGAAGATATCAAGATGCCGTCGCTCGGCCGTAAACAGCTTTTGAGTCGCGGGCACCATGCCGGCCAATGCCCACGCCACGTCTTGTTCGCCGGGCCCCATCACATCGAGATGGTCTGCCCGCGCGTTGGTAATGACGGCGTGCGTTGCATTGACCAATCGGGCCTGCGAGAGCCATTGTAAATACGGAATCAACGCCATGCACTCGATGACGAGTGCTTCCGCCTCATGCGCTACCGCAGTTCGCACGATTCGGATCTGTTCGATGACGTTTGTTTTACCGGGACGGAAAACCGGATATTCACTGCCGTCGGGAAGAATCATTCGCGGCAGTGTGCCGGTGGTTTTGGCGCAGGTTCGCAACCCGCCCGCCATGATTCCACCTGCAATGAGACGCGTCACACTCGACTTCCCACGCGTGCCGTTGACGTGCACGCGGGTGCCGATTTGATGAAGCGTTCTTCGATGTCGCCAGGATTCCAGTAAACCAAGACCAGCCATCAAACCGGTTGTCCCGGCGATCACCAACCCACCGTCCATCCACGTGTCCGTCGGTTAAATTCCAACTGCGAATGGCGTCGTGCCGCTTGAAACCCCGCTCTCTGAGCGCAGTGCGGGTATTTTATCGTCGCTGCGTCAATTGGCGAGTGCCGGGTGAACAAATTTTTGGAAATTTTTGTCGCGACGGTTTCCGATCGTCTAGGGCACTTCGGAAATGTCGAAACAGGCCATCTCGGCGGCGTTGCGAACCAGGAGTTTTCCTGGGACCACCACCGGATGCCCCCACGTCTTTCCCTCAATTGCTTGGAATTCCACCAGTACCGGTTGTCTCGATCCATTCGGATCGACGAACGAAACTTCGCCTTCCTCACTAAGCACGATCAGGATGCCATCGGCCAGCAACACCTGACCGTAACCGTATCCGCCACGTTTCCGCCAGAGAATTTTGCCTTTCTCGATATCGAATCCGGTGAGGATCGTCTCGCTGAGTCCGTAAACCGTGTTGCCGTCTTGCACGGCATCGCCAAATTTGAGTTTGAATTGGGGGGAGTCTTCCCAGTCGGTTTTCTTAGCAGACCACTTTCCATTGGACTGGGTGACGCGAAGCAACGCGCTTCCCACGCCGTAACTGGTGCTGATCAGGATTGCACCATCTTCTCGAATGATCGGCATGGCGACGTTGACTTCCGGTTGGTTAGTCCATTCGAACTCCCACAGTCGTTTGCCGGATTCGGCATCGTGACCGGCGAGTCCGTAGGCATCGAAGATGAGAATCTGTTGAACGCCGTCGATTGTGGCGAGCATCGGAGCGCTGTAACTGGCACCTCGGGTTCCATCGGACCACAGTTTCTTTCCGGTTTCGGCGTCATATGCAGTCAGGCTGGTGGCGTCTTCGCCATCGCTACCCGGGTTGACGACGACTTTGCCATCGAACACCAATGGCGAACCGGTCATGCCCCATTCGAGGTTGCCCACCCCCGCATCCTTGAGGATGTTCGTCTGCCAAAACTCCTGGCCGGTCTGCGGATCGAGACAATTGAGAACGCCTGTTGCACCGAGCGTGTATAGTCGATTGTTGTCGAACGTCGGTGTGGCCATCGGTCCGGTTCCCGCACGCGGTTCGGAAAACCGAACGCCTTCGTCTCGATGCACCCACAGTTCGTCACCGGTTTCCAAGTCGTAACAGACGACGCATTCGTCTTCGCCGATTTGCATCTGAGTAAAGATGTGGCCGTCGACAACCGTGAATGACGACCACGCCGGACCGACTTTTCGTCGCCAAAGTTCTTTCGGTGGAGTTCCATCCCATTCGCGTGGGACATTGACCGAATCATAAACGCCATTCCGATCGGTCCCACGGAACTGCGGACAGTCGCCCGGTTGAATGGTGAGTGGTTCGACGTCGGTGGCAGTTTCCCCGTCGGTGTTGTTCTGGGGGGCGTCCGATTTCTTGCGAGACGCGAGGAATTCGTCTTCGGCCGACGGTGCACCCCGGCGAGAAAATCGGGGCCGGAAATCGCCCCAAAACCCTTCGAACTTGTAGTATGTCAGCGCTCCCGCGACCGCCGCTCCCGACGTGGATAATCCCACCAACAACGTGATGATCCGGGTCTTCCATGAGAACGGAGCCAGCACCACCCACCACACGAGTGTCCAAAACACCGCCGTCGGGGGCACGATGTAGAACATCATGATTTGGTTCGTGCGATCGTCCTGAAACAGATTGTGCAACACAAGATGCACAGCCACCGCGACGATCCAAATGGCCGCCAGAATCAGAAAACGCGTGGTCAACGACCAACGGGTGGTCATCGGTGATCGGTCCGTATCTTCACTCATGCTTCCCAGCCTTATACGTGATTTCCGTGAGTCTCCCAAAAAATCTAACGGTTTTGGCGATCAGCGCACAGGGACACGAAGGATTCTTCTGGCGAACTGTTTGGAACGACGAGTGTCATTCTTTTTGAGCTTCGTCGGTCCTGGCCCACAGAATTTTTGGAAAAATAGGTCAAGAAAACCGAAAATGAGATACAGTGACGGGTTGGTCGCGCATTCTTTCTCCGACACGGTTGTCCGGGAGCATTTCGCGAGTGTATTTGAGTCGTCTTTCGAGACTGACAACCTGGTTTTCCCGATCGCACATGCCCACGCATGTGTCGCAGAAACTCGGTCCGTCCCGTGAGACGGTCCGCACGCAACGTGCGTGGATGATGGGCGTCTGGATTTCGGCCGGGGTGCATCTGGCGTTGTTCATCATCCTCACGTTGTGGTGGTTTCAAACCGACTCCGACGCATCATTCGATCTGTTGCCACTGACGGTTCTGCCGTCGCGAGTGGAACCGACGCCCGAATTCGCGCAAGTCGTCATTCCAAGCGAAGCGGAACCAAGCCCAACGACGGATTCGCTCACCGGTGGCGGGGAAACGGGCGGTCCGTCATCGCCGGTGCCGATCGAGTCAGCACCGCAACTCCCGGTCGACAAACCACTGATTGCGACGGAACACCCCGGCAGCGAGGAACTTGCAGATCATCTCGCAGAAACGATTGCCACGTCAGTCCAAAGCGAGATCAATCGACTCTTCGAAGCCGGCGGGAGTGGCGTGGGGGGGGGGACCGGTGACGGCAGCGGTTCCGGTCACGGGTTCTTCGGCATGAAACAGCCCGGCAAAAGTTTCGTGTACGTGGTTGATTCCTCGATGAGCATGAATGCTCCGCACGAAAGCGAATGGGGCACTCGTTTCGGGCGAGTGCAGGTCGAGTTGATTCGTTCGATTGCTTCGCTCGATTCGCCGCAACGGTTCTTCGTCGTCTTCTTCAACACGCAAGCCATGCCGATGCCAACACGGGGATTGCTCGACGCAGAACTCTCGAACCGCAAGAAGTCCCTGCGATGGGTGGCAACCATGCGACCGGCTGGTGAAACCGATCCCCGGCAAGCTCTCGCACTGGCTTTGCGACTACAACCGGATGTGATTTACTTTCTGACGGACGGGGATTTTTCGATCGAGATCAAGAAGGAACTCATTCAACTTCGGCAACACCGCACCAGCGTGCACACGTACGCCTTTGGCACCCGCGACGGCTCATCCATCCTCCGTCAAATCGCCCGCCAAAACGGCGGCGAATTCCACTTCGTGCCGTAAGTCTCGGGTGCTGAAAATTGGGGATCACATCAATCCGCGACGTTGCAGCTCCGCGACGACGTTTTGCACGATCGCTCCGACTTCGGCCACGTCGGAGGGATCCTCACTGATCGGGCAGCCGCCGACCGGTTCGTCGGTGAATCCGTGTTCGGCAAGTTTGCATTGCAACGTGCGACTCAGAGTCGCGATGTCGGTGCGTTGTTCGTCGGCGAGTGGTTGCCGACCTTGTCCCATGTCGAAACCGCGAAGTTCGACAGCCGCACGGAAGCCCTCGGGGAACTCGGCGGAGTAGATCATCGTGTCAAACAGTTCGACCAAGTCGTACTGCAGCTCGCGGGCTTCGTCCAAACGACCGGCTTGGGTGAGGTCATAGAGTTTCCGCGTGATCTCCGGCACAACGCCACTGGATGCATTCGTGCCACCATCGCAGCCGACGAGCATCATCGGCATAAGTGCCGCATCCCAACCGGTGAGGAAACTAAAGTCCGGACGGTTCGGACGAACGGCACGAATCATGCGGATCATGTGAGGAATTTCGCCGGACGAATCTTTGATCGCCACGATGCGTTCACACTCTTCGCTCAAACGTTGCACCGTTGGCACATCGATCGGTGAGGCGAACATCGGGATGTTGTAGAGCGTGACATCGATCGGCGTGTTACGACCGATTTCGTGAAAGTACGCGTACACCGAAGCCGGGCTGAGCTTGTAATAAAAAGGTGCCACAATCGCGACGGCTCGTACACCGAGACCGGCGTAGTATTCGCACGCTTTCAACGTTTCTTTGACGTTCGCTTCCGCGGCCCCCGCGAGAATCGGCACGCGACCCGCGGTCTGATCGGCAATGATCGCCACGATCCGCTTGCGTTCTTCAAACGTAAACCGCGTGAACTCCCCGGTCGACCCGTTCGGATACAACCCATGCACGCCGCGTTCGATCAACCAATCCACATACCGCCGCAACTCGCGTTCGTTAATCTCGCCGCGAGAATTGTAGGGCACCAAATTCGGCGTAAAGATGCCGGCTAGTCGTTCGTGAGTCATAGGATTTATTCAGCATGTAGGCTGGGTCATGACCCAGCATTCGATTTTGATTTGGACGCACGAAAAGCTGGGTCGCGACCCAGCCTACTTCTACTGACAATTACTACATCATGATACGGTCAAAAGCGTCGTTGTGGGGATTGGTAGATGCTCCTCGAAGAGCAAGCAAGAGCCACCACCCCGTGGACGACATGACGATTGCAATCGAAACCGCAGCTAATGCTGACTTTGAATAGTCGTCCTCAGTTTCTTGCCTTTTGGAAAACGGCAATAGTAGTAACGCGGGAACGAGGAGTGTCAAGGATATGAATGCGAGACCCGAGAGCCACCTTCCGAGAGAATTCAGAATGACAGGGTCGGGAGTAACACATTGATTGACACCTTCTAGCAACATCAACGCCGCGTAACTAAACGTCAGACTCCAAATCCATCGTCGCATATTTTCTAAACGGTTCAATCTCGTAAACGACATAATACTCCCTTAGGTTCACGAGTGAGAAGAGCTGGGTCGCGACCCAGCCTACGTTTCTGTATTTTGTGTATTCTTTCCAAGTGTACCATCTGAATCGGGCGTTTGTCCGGTGAAGCGGACGATTAGCCAGAGAACGACGGAACCAATCGGCAAAGTCAGCAGCGGCGATACACCGAATGCGATCGGCACATATCCGAAGATCAGTGTGACCACTCCAACCGTGAGTGCGTAGGGCATTTGTGTGCGGACATGGGCGAGGTGATCGCAACCGGCGGCGGCGGATGAGAGCACTGTGGTATCGGAAATCGGAGAACAATGGTCGCCGAAAATCGCGCCTGCGAGAACCGCACCGATAGTCGCAAGCAACAACGGATCCTCAGTCGTCACCGCAGCAGCATCACCGGAGAGCAGTTGCCATTGTACCGCAATCGCAAGTGGCATGAGCAACCCCATCGTGGCGAACGAACTTCCGGTCGAAAACGACACCGCACCGGCGAGTAGAAAAATCACCATGGGCAGCCATTCGGCGGCGAACTCATCTCCAATCTGACTGACAAGATATCCCGCGGTGTTGAGTTGGTTCTCACTGCAAACCTCGGCAATCGCCCACGCCAAGACCAACACGACCACCGCAGCCAACATCGATCGCATTCCCTTGATCGCCGCCGCGACGGACGCTTCCAAATCGAGCGTCCTCGAAATCACCGCCGTCAGCAATCCCGCGACAACCGCCGCGAACGATGCCAGCAACAGCACGCGAGTCGAGTTGTCTGGTTCAATGGCCATACCCCCACCGACCGACGCCAACAACACGAATAACGGTACGATCGCATGACGGAGTTGAAAACGTTCGTTGTTCGCGAGATCGCTGATTTGCGGTAGACCGTCACCGTCTCGCCAAGCCACTTGGTCAACGGTTCGCATGGGGCCGAAGTCTCTGCCGGTCTTCGCAACGATGCCAACGAAAACGAGCAACAAAATCGGATAGAATCGGTACGGGATGGTCGCAAGAAACACGGTGTAGGCTGTGTCCGCCGATTCGCCCACACTTTCCAAACCGGCTCCAATTTGAGCGACTTCAAACCCGACCCAAGTGGAAATCACCGCCAGACCGGCAATCGGAGCGGCCGTGGCATCGACGAGAAACGCTAATTTTTCTCGCGAGAAACGCAGGCGATCGGCGACCGGTCGCATCGTGCTGCCGACGAGCAGGGTGTTCGCGTAGTCGTCAAAGAAGATGACCACACCCAAAATCCACGTCAGCATTTGACCGTGCTCGCGGCGAGTCGTGCGTTGCATGAGTTTCTGAACCAACGCCCGAGTTCCACCAGTGGCAGACATCAACCCAATCATCGCGCCAAGCAGTAATGTGAACAGCACGATTTCCACGTGCAACGAGTCGGTCAACGTGCCAACGAGGAGCGTGTCTACGGCACGAAGTGGCCCTAACCAAGTTGGTGTGGTGAGTAGAGTCATCCCGACAAGAACGGCGACGGCAATGGCCGATACCACTTCCCGCCACCAAACAGCTAGTCCGATCGCGAGCAATGGAGGAAGCAGACTCATCCAACCGTATCGTCGCGGAACGTGAACCGATACTGCCGGGGAATTCGGTGTCGTGCGGATGGTGATGGTTTCGCCGTCGAGATGCAAAGACTGCTTTAGCGTAAGGTCCGTGGACAACGTCAACTGACCATTCTCGAACGGTGGCAAGGGGCTCGATTTGCCCCGTTGAACCCATCGGACGCCCGTGATTTCCGGCGACCCGTTGTAAGTAACGTCCACATCGCCGGTTTCGGTCATGGCCGTGAACGTGACCGAATGGATCGGAACACCGACAAGTTGCACGGGCGGAGCATCGATTTCAAAGCGAACCGGTTCAGCGGCGTGGATGATCGAACCAAGGCAAACGACAATTCCGCTAACCAAGCTGGCCAACCACGTATGCAGACATTCCATCTGCGCGGACTCCTGGGAGTTGCAACACCGAACGCACGAAATCCGCATTGTGCCTTAGTCGGTTGGCGTTGGCCAGTCGACCAAACAACGGCATCCGCCGGACGCGGAATCTTCCATGGCGATTCGTCCGCCGTGTTGCGTCACAATCCGCCATGCCTTGGATAATCCAAACCCCAATCCTCGACCGGCTTGCCGACCGGAATAGAATGGATCGAACAAATGCAGACGATCGGTTTCAGAAAGCCCCGTGCCGGAATCGGTGATTTCGATCCGTGCCAAGGATGGCGTCAGAGGCTCCACCGCGAGTTCCACATTCCCGTCGGGTGGGGTTGCATCCAAAGCATTCTGCAAGAGTCCCGAAATCACAACCGCCAACTGAGTACGGTCGGCCGAGACCATCAGCGACGGAATCGGGTTTTGGGTCAGCGTCACCTTCTTGGCACGATATCGACTCTCGTACGGCGCGACGATTTCCGGTAGCACCGTTTTGAGATCGAGCGTTTGAAGATGTGGTTTCGGCGGACGCGCAAAGAGCATCGCATCGCCGATCATGTCTCGAATTCTCAGCGCTTGGGCACCAATGGTCGCCAATGAAGCGCGGCGGCCGAGGTCGGGTTCTTCAGCAAGCAGCAGATTGGTGCGACCTACGATTGTCGCCACCGGATTGTTGATCTCGTGTCCCGCCCCAGCGGCGAACTCGGCCATGGCCTCCAATTTGGAATGGAGCAGGCGTTCCTCAATCGTCGCCTCACTTTCGAGGCGTTCCAGTAGGCGGTGTGTGGCGGTTTCGAGTTCCTCTGGTAGCTGGGCTTTCGGATCGGAAAGACCTGCAAAGACTCGAAACCGCACGGGCGAATCCATTGCGACTTGGAGTTGCAACGAATCGATCGGCGCACTTGTCGTGTTCGCGGTCCATTCGAGAATGGGCGTGAAATCGTCATCAGCAAGCGGCATGGGATCGGCGAACGCAGAGTTCCCATCGGATGCGGCGAACGCGATCGACGGTGTGGACGGTCGCGATTGCCACCAGATGCAAACCGCCTCGGCGGATGCCAGCGTAAGCCAACCTGTCGCGATATGCCGAAGCGTTCGCTCGATGCTTCCCGGCGTGAGGCTTTCGATCAGCCAGGATGTCAGAGACGCGGGACCGATGCCGTTCACTGCGCTGTCGCTGCTCCCTGTTGAGCGCAATCCGTGGACACCGTTCTCGCGTCGCTCCAAGCCCTCGCAGTTATGCGTGAACCGGTTCGATATCCAGCAGACGACACATTCGACCAATCAAGTGGTCGGTTTCAAACGGTTTCTGTAGGAACTCATCCGCTCCGGCGGCCTTCAGATCGGCGATTTTGTCTTGTTCGACCATCCCGCTGATGCAGATAATGCGAACATCATCCAGCGAGGAGTCGCTTCGCACGCGTTGACACACTTCTTTTCCGTTGATGTCCGGCAGCATCACGTCGAGCACGATAATGTCGGGATGGTATTCCTTGACCATCATTCCGGCATCGAACCCGTTGTTGGCTACACGCACTTCAAATCGGCCGTCGGCGTCGAGGACATCGCGGATCATTTCGACCAAATCCACATCGTCGTCGACAAGCAACGCCTTTCGTTTACCGCTTTCGAGGGCATCGGTCGGGATGCCGTTGTCTTTCATGAAGCGATAGAGAATGTCTCGCGGAATCCGTCGGAACCGTGAGCCGGGCACGCGGAAGCCCTTGAGCTGGCCGGAATCGAAACACCGGATAATGGTTTGCTGGCTGACGTTGCAGATTTTGGCTGCTTCGCCTGTTGTGAAGACGGTCTTCATTCTGATCCATCCTTTGAATCGTGCGCTTGCCTAATGCAAGCGGTAGACGTTTTTACGTCCGGTTCACAAAGCTACGGGCCATCATGCACCGGTATCGCTTTGCGATCCGTCCGGACAACCACCCAGCATGGGAGCCGGCCAAAATTCCTCGAAAATTCTCAAATTGACCCAGTGAAGGGATTCTAGAGGTAACTAAGTTTCCCTGCTACCCCAAACTTTCCAGAATTAACATGATTCCAAATTGTATCTAAACTGCGAAATCGGTCAACAGGCATTTGCCACGTCAGTACACTTAGCCTTCGGATGACCCGCAGTTGCGTCTCGTTCTGTAAACCCCGATCCCACTAGACTTTAGGCAATGTGCGTTTCTTGCCTAGTCCGCCAGGCTTGTGCGGGCATCTGGGAATTTCCGGAAATTCGCGGCTGCGTCAATTTAAGAGGACAGACGGTTCGGCTGGTCCAAATAGATTAAAACGATGGCCAAATCCGCGGGAGTAATCCCACTGATGCGTCCCGCTTGGCCCATGTTCTGGGGGCGGACGCGGCTGAGTTTCTCGCGAGCTTCGACTCGCAAGTTCGGAATGGCGGCGAAATCGAGTGTTTCGGGAATGCGGAGTTTTTCGGTTTTTTGTTGTTTCTGGATGTCGGCGGCTTGGCGACGGATGTAACCGGCGTATTTGGTTTCGATCTGCACTTGCTCGGCTGCGCGACGGGCGACTTTCAGATCCCCAAGCTCCGGTGCCATCTCGACAATGTCATTCCATGCGATTTCACTGCGTCGCAACCATTCTTCGAGCGTTTTTCCCTGGTGACGAAGTTTCTCGATTTGCTCGGTGGCACGACGGATGTCGTCCTCATGCTGCTCGAGTTGTCGCCAGCGTTCGTCATCAACCAGCCCAATTTTGCGGCCGAGCGGTGTGAGCCGACGGTCGGCGTTGTCCTGCCGGAGCAACAATCGGTATTCAGCTCGGGATGTGAACATGCGGTACGGTTCGTCGACGCCTTTGGTGACGAGATCGTCAATTAGCACCCCGAGATACGCCTGGCTGCGATCGAGAATGAACGGCGGTTCGCCCTTCAATTTGAGAGCGGCGTTCACACCGGCGATCAGGCCCTGACCGGCGGCTTCTTCGTATCCCGTCGTGCCGTTGATTTGCCCTGCGAAGTACAAACCATCCACGCGTTTGGTTTCCAAGGTTGGCCGAAGTTGCGTGGGCGGGGCGAAATCGTATTCCACGGCGTACCCGTACCGCATGATTTCGGCGTGTTCCAAACCGGGGATTTCTCGAATCATCGCGTCTTGCACGTCGCGAGGCAGACTCGTGGAGATGCCGTTACAGTAGTATTCCTGAGTGTTGTAGCCCTCGGGTTCGAGGAAAATCTGGTGCTGCGTCTTGTCGGCAAACCTCACGACTTTATCTTCGATCGACGGACAATACCGCGGACCGGTGGATTGAATCTGGCCGCAATACATCGGGGCCCGATGCAAATTCGCCCGGATGAGTTCGTGCACCTTCTCGTTCGTCGTCGTGATGTGACATTCGAGTTGCGGTTGCGTCAGTGATTCCGTGAGGTAGGAAAACGGTTGCGGATCGTCATCACCGGGTTGCCGTTCGCACGCAGCGAAATCAATCGTGCGACCATTGATTCGGGCGGGTGTCCCGGTTTTGAAGCGTTCGAGTTCGAACCCGAGTTCACGGAAGGAGTCGGAAAGCGTGCCGGTCGTGCCTTCACCAGCTCGACCGCCGCTGGCTTTCGCTTCACCCGTGTGCATGACCGCTTGCAGAAATGTGCCGGTCGTGATGACGACCGCTCGCGTGCGATAAACCGCATCACCTCGCACCTTTACACCGGCGATCCTCGTGGTTTCGCCATCGGTCTCCGTGACCAGGCCCTCGACCATTTCTTGCCGCAAGGCGAGGTTATCGGTTTGCTCGACGCGGTTTTTCATCGAGAACTGATAGGCTTTTTTATCCGCCTGGGCTCGTGGCGAATGCATTGCCGGTCCTTTGGAGCGACCGAGCATCCGGAATTGCAGTCCGGTTTCATCGATGACGCGACCCATCTCGCCGCCGAGCGCATCAATCTCACGAACGATCTGCCCCTTCGCGACGCCACCGATCGCGGGGTTACAACTCATTGCACCGACGGTGTCGACGTTCATCGTGAGCAGTGCCGTCTTCGCGCCCATGCGGGCCGCCGCCAAAGCCGCCTCGGTCCCGGCGTGACCGGCTCCGACGACGACGACATCGAAATCATAGGTAGTTGTCATGTGTCTGTTGTTTGTGGTGGTGTGCGGTTGGTGTGTTGACGATTGACACGGCGACTCATCGTCAACACGGCGTTCTCGGGAATTCTGACGAGACAAATGGGAACTTTGCGGCGTCGTTGTCCATCGAACATTTTGCGTCTCGGGTTGCTGATCTCTTGTTACACAGCCGTTACCCGCGAGCGAATCATACTCGGTTAAACTGTCTAGTGTATCGAATTCCTGTGTTGAGGAGAAAGAGTCATGGTGACACGTCGATTGATCGGATTGTTTGCGGTTGCGGTAGGTGTTCTGACGGCGGGGCTGGGCGAGCGAGTTGTCCAGGCGGATGAAGAGGATGTGCCGAAGATTCAGATGGCGATTTTGCTCGACCATTCCGGCAGCATGGGCGGGTTGATCAATCAGGCACGCGAGCATTTGTGGAACGTGGTCAACGAGTTCACGACACTTCGTCGCGATGGAAAACGTCCCCGGTTGGAAGTGGCTCTTTATAAGTACGGTGCTGCCAAGCCGGAACAACTCGTGACGTTCACGGACGATTTGGATGCCGTCTCCGAAGCGTTGTTCGCGATTCAAATTCAGGGCGGTTCGGAGTACTGCGGTCTGGTCATTCAGACGGCCGTCAACGAGTTGAAATGGTCCGACGACGAAGATGACATGAAGTGCATCTTCATTGCCGGGAACGAGCCGTTCACGCAAGGGCCGGTGAATTACGAATTCGCTTGCAAAGAGGCGATCAAAAAGGGCATTACCGTCAGTACGATTCACTGTGGCGACGAAACCCAAGGCATCAACGGTCGTTGGCAACATGCCGCGTCGATTGCGGATGGTAGTTTCCTGACGATCAATCAGAATCGAGCGGTCGCCGTGATTCCGGCACCACAAGACGACAAGATCACAGCTCTCAACGTGAAACTGAATGCGACCTACATTGCCTACGGGGCCGCGGACCAACGGAAGAAATTCTCCGCAAACCAAGCTGCGCAGGATACAAATGCGTTGAAGTTGAACCTCAATGCCAATGCAAGTCGAGCGTTGGCGAAGTCGTCCGCGAACTACTTCTGCCATTGGGATTTGATCGATGGGTGTGCTCGCGGGACGATCAAGATCAAGGACATCAAGAAAGATCAGTTGCCGAAGGATTTGCAGAAGTTGTCCTTGAAGGAGTTGGAAGCCCATATCGAGAAGCAAAAGAAAGCCCGCAAGGAGATTCAGGCTCAGATTCGGGAACTGACGGACGCACGGGCTAAGTTCATCGCCGCCGAACGGAAAAAGAAAGCCGAAGCCGCCGACGCTCCCGATGACACGCTCGACAAAGCCATCATTGAAGCCGTCCAAAAACAAGCCGAGAAGAGCGGCTATCGCGTGGTGAAATAAGATGTAGAGGGTAATGAGTAGAGAGTGGAGGGAAACACAAGCTCTGACTCTCTGCGTTCCACCCACGACTCTCAACGTTTTCCACAAACAGCGGGTGATACTTGCACGGTATCGCTCGCTGTTTCATACTGCCGGGCGTTGGAACCGAAACTTAATCGCCTCGCAGGAGCAAGTCATGGCTGAAGTCCGAAGTGGAGCTGTTACATTCAAAGGAAACCCGGTGGATCTGGCCGGTCCGGAGTTGAAAGTCGGCGATACGGCCCCCGATTTCAAATTGCAAAGCAATGCCCTTGAGGAAGTCACGCTATCAGCGAGTGCCGGAAAACCGCGGATTATTGTCGTCGTGCCTTCACTGGACACTTCGGTGTGCAGCGTGGAAACCAAGAAGTTCAACGACCAGGCCGCCAGCCATTCGGGAGTGGAGATCCTCGTTGCGAGCATGGATTTGCCGTTCGCCCAAAAACGTTGGTGCGGTGCGGAAGGCGTCGAGAACGTGCAAACGCTGTCCGCTCACCGTTGCACCGAGTTCGGTGAATCCTACGGCGTTCTGATTCAGGGCGGAGCGCTCGACCGGATTCTCTGCCGAGCGGTGTTCGTCGTCGATGGTTCGGGCGAGTTGAAGCACGTCGAGTATGTCTCGGAGATCGCCGAGGAACCAAACTACGAAGCCGCCTTCGCCGCCGCGAAATAGTCGGTTGATCGTATTCAGTATGTGCCACGGCTCTGGTGAGCCGTGGCACATTGTGTCTTCTCTTCAGCTGCCCGAATCGCAATGGATGTTTCCGCCCGCCGTCGACCACAGGCCTATCAGATTTTCATGCTGGGGCTGTGTTTTTACGTCTTGGCGGCGCTTGCGGCGGAGGCTTGTTTTGAGCTTGAGCCGGAAACGCGGACGATTTTGCACTACGCGGATAACGTCATCTGCATCGCGTTCCTACTCGACTTCTCCTACAACCTCTACGTGGCTGAGTCGAAGCTGGAATACATGAAGTGGGGCTGGATTGATCTGCTTTCCAGCATTCCGACAATCGATTGGTTGCGTTGGGGGCGAACCGCTCGGATTGTACGAGCGTTACGATTGCTCCGTGCCGTCCGCGGGACACGGTTGATTGCCGTTCACATTCTTAAGCGTCGAGCCGAAGGGGCTTTCAGTGCAGCGGCGTTGGTCTCGATTCTGCTGATCATCTTCTCCAGCATCGCGATTCTCCACGTGGAGACCGTCGAGGGTTCCAATATCGAAACGCCGGAACAAGCGCTGTGGTGGGCGTTTGTCACCATGACCACCGTCGGATACGGAGACTTCTATCCCGTCACGACGGCGGGGCGAATCATTGCGGTTGGTTTGATGGTAGCCGGTGTCGGGCTGTTCGGGACATTCACCGGTTTCGTCGGGTCTTGGTTTATCGTGCCCGAAGCCGAGGAACAGGAACACGAACTCGCCACCCTTCACGCGGAGATCGCGGTCATTCGCGAACAACTCGATCAACTGCTGGCTCGCATGCCGGCCACGCAGCCTCCGTCGGATGGTGACCCGCCGGTCGCCGATCCACCGAGTTGATCGGATGGCATCCAGCCAACGCCTCAATTGCGGCGACAATCACTCACGGCACAGTCTTTGCTTCGGTGGGTTTGCATGTTTTCCCGCAAATTTCGAGGCTGAAGATGATCGATACGGCTTGGAAACTCGTCAAACGCACGGTGTCGGAGTTCTCAGAAGACGATTGCATGAGTAGTGGTGCGGCGATCGCGTATTACACCATTTTTTCGCTGCCACCGTTGCTCGTGATTGTGCTGATGACCGTGACTACCATCGGTATTCCGGCGGAGCGGATCGACGAAATCGTCAAGGAACAACTTGGCATTCCGACCGATTCGCTCGTCGCAGCCGGCTCGCAATCTCAAGATTCTCAAGAGTCGTCGGACGGGGAATCCGAAGAGTCCAGCAGTCAGAAAAAATCCAAAGACGGCGATCAGCTGCTCGGTCTCGACAAAACTCAAGCGGCGATGGACGGGCCATTTGCCAGTCTGGGGGCGTTCTCACGCATCATCGGAATTGGGATTTTGCTGTTCTCAGCGACGGGCGTAATGGCTCAACTGCAGTTTGCGTTGAATAAGGCTTGGAGCGTCGAGCCGGACCCGGAGCAGGGCGGGGTGATGAACTTTCTTCTCAAGCGACTACTGTCGTTGGGAATGGTCGTGGTAATCGCATTTCTGCTGCTGGTCTCATTCGTCTTGACCACTTTCGTCGACGAATTGATGCGAATGGTCGAAGGGGTAACGCCGGATGGCATCGCATGGGTGACAACCATTCTGCTGCACAATGTCGTGACCCTGATCGTCATTACGTTTCTCTTCGCGTCCATGTTCAAGATTCTCCCCGATGCCAAGATGGCCTGGAAAGACTTGTGGTTGGGGGCAGCGGCGACCGCGTTTCTCTTCGTTTTGGGCAAGACCATCATCAGCATGTATCTTCAAAATTCGCAAGTCGCCGGGACCTGGGGCAGCACAGCGGCGTCAATGGTGCTAATCCTGGTTTGGGTTTACTATTCGTCGCTCATTGTGCTGCTTGGGGCGGAGTTTACGCAGAGTTATGCAGAGATCGTGGGGGAAGGTATGCAGCCGGTGCGTGGAGCCGTCCGCACGAACCAGCAAACCACATACTTACGTGGCACGCCTTAGAGTCGCTTGAATGATATGACTTATAAGAAAGCCCCCGAGAATCCTCGGGGGCTTTCTTATTGATAGGCTGCTAACTGCACGACTTGTCCAATTTCCGTAGACACACGCACGTAATTGGCGAATCTAATGGGCACGGAAAATGTGTTCACGGGGACGTCGAGTTGTCGGAGGCTTCTACCCGATTTGTGGTCGTCAATTGAACACGGTTACGCGTCAAATGTCTGAGAAGCCAGATCTTCTCAGACATTTATTTTTGACTTCATACGGTATTCACATTCCTAGTAATGATACCGACGTGGGCCGTGTAAGTACTTGGTCTTCGCGAAGGAGACTTTCGCCAACATCGACATACGGACACAGAAACATCAGTTACCTCACCTGTTCAATACAGTACGAGTTGACACCCACCAGTAACCACCTGCCTGTACATATTGGTTTTGACCGATCAAATAATCCTGCTGGTTTGACTTTCCCGATTACTGAAAACGCAACGGCATAGGTTCTCGACTTATGTCCATTGATAAAAGCGTTTGACTTAAGTTTTGTATTGTGTGCCGCAATTCTCATCGTGGGAATTGGATGCACAACTTCTACTACCACCTCCTTCTTAGCTAATGAGGTCACTGGACTAATGCCACGACTGACGTTGTCAAAGAGACAAGGGTTTACCCTAATCGAATTGCTAGTGGTGATCGCAATCATTGCGATTTTGATTGCCTTGTTGCTGCCCGCTGTTCAGCAGGCT
This sequence comes from Thalassoroseus pseudoceratinae, assembly GCF_011634775.1. Classification (NCBI taxonomy): domain Bacteria; kingdom Pseudomonadati; phylum Planctomycetota; class Planctomycetia; order Planctomycetales; family Planctomycetaceae; genus Thalassoroseus; species Thalassoroseus pseudoceratinae. Next base: position 31,415 of record NZ_JAALXT010000006.1, on the reverse strand, counting down.
CGCGAAGCCGCACGACGAACACAATGCAAGAACAATTTGAAGCAGATCGGTCTCGCGTTTCACAACTTTCAAGATGTTCACGAGCAACTTCCGAACGGTGCTCGCGATGGAAACGATGGCGATCCACTCACATCTTGCTGCAACTCGTTGACTCGTCGCGGTTGGAGCTGGAGTTACCAAATTCTGCCCTACATGGAACAGCAGAATCTCTTTGATTTGGGCGACGAGAACGACCCCACTGGGACTCAGAACCTTGTTGCACAGCAAGCAGTCAAGGGTTATTACTGTCCAACGCGGCGTGATCCGATCGCTGACGGTAACGGTTTCTACCGGAACGACTATGCCGGTAACGCCGGTGAGCGTGCCCCTGGTGATCTTCGTGGTTCGGACAACAACGGAACCAAAGGTGTCGTGATTCAAACCGATGCTGGAAAAACGACGGTTGAACGAATTCGCGACGGTTCTTCGAACACTTTGATGGTGGCCGAAAAAGCCTTGCATCCGGACAAGCACCTGACGGACGGTGGCGACAACGAACGTTGGAACAATGCTGGTTGGGATGAATGTGTCATTCGCTACGGTGCCGCTCGGACTTCGAGTGGTGTGGAGTATGGTTTGCCACCGCGGCCAGACAACGAAGCTCCGCTGACTGCCGTTCCTGTAGTCGACGAAGGTGGTGTGAGTTGGACAACTTGGCACCCATACTTTGGCTCGTCCCACACCGGCGGAATGAACGCTTGCATGGGTGACGGAGCTGTGCGACTTGTCAGCTACACCATTGACAGCGAAGTGATGCGTCGTCTCAGTCACTCGAAAGACGGACTGACCATCGAAGAATTCTAAACAGCGATTCGGCTCGGGCGACTAGTCTAGTTTGCAAGTCGCCTAGTATCGACATTACAAAACTCCAAGAGAGACTCCACGATGAAATACTTACTCTTTGCGATTCTGGTTGGTATGGGACTCGGCTGCGGTTCGGATTCTTTGCCTGAACCACCGCCAATGGATGAAGAGCGAAAGCAAGCCATCCAAGCCCATGACGACGCTATTGAAGCTGCCGAATCCCAACAGGGGAAATAGTCGTTAATTGACTAAAGTTAAGGACCACTTGAGAGCATTCTCAAGTGGTCCTTTTTGATTTCTTGAGTGTCTAGTTGCGAACGCGTTTCGCTTCTGTGTCGTTGCTAGCGATGCGTCCGCATTAGGAAGCATGAGACGCGAGATGTGGCTCTGTCAATAGACGACCACTAGTTCGCACTGCTAGTTTTTGTGGTTTGATTTTTTGATTGAATCAAGTCGGCGTGCAAGCGACCGACGTGCCACATCCAGTTGGGACCATAACCGGCTGTTCTTGGCCAAGAGATGTTTGTCGCTTTTTGCAAATGGTCTAATGCTTTTTGATCTTGCTTTAAGACGACATGATTGAGGCCGATATACAGATGGGCATAGAATAGCCGCTTCTGTCGTTCGTTTTGCGTGATCTTCGCCTCTTTGATTTGCATCAGAATGTCTTCCGGCGTCATCTTCCCTTCGAATAACTGGTAGACGGCAGGGAAGGGTTCGCGATCGGTTTTGCGGTACTTCAGCAATGTCTCGCGAGCTGCCGGAAGTCCTTTCGCTTTCGCGAGTGAAAGATACCGCCAAATCCCGTTTTCGCGGTCCACATCGTCATAGCTATGGTATGCCTCAAATTGAGCCGCCGCTTGTTGGTACTCTTTGGCGTAGAAGTAAGCGATGCCACGTCGCCAATGCGAGTTTGCCAAATTCGGGTCGAGTTCGACCATTCGTTCGTAATCATCCACCGCTTCGGTGAACTGACCCGAGAAGAAATACGCATCACCGCGTCGGGAGTATGCGTTCAAGTTGTTGGCGTTCGATTGGATTGTTTTCGTGGCATCGACGATCTGTCGATTCCATTGAGATTTCAGTTCGGCCATCTCGGAATTGGACGGCGGGGCGGCCGTTAGGATGTGGGGCACGACGATCAGAATCGCACCGGTCAAAAAGGGGCCGCTCCATCGTTGGGTAGCCGACTTCATCATTGGTGTGTCCTTGGGTTGGGTGTCAAATGGTCACTGCCTTGGTGTTCCTCACTAAACCTTAATGCAAACTGGGTTTGCAGCAACTTGCGGATCTGGGATACACTAACGATAGCGTTTGCGCTACCCGGTTTCTTGCATTCGGGGACGCCAATGACCCCAACCTTTTTGACACAGGCCCAGCCCACTGGTGAATCGTTTTTGATTCTACCAGAAAATCGTTTTGCGTGGACGGCATTGAACCGTCTTGCGAACGAGACCGGTGACGCCGCTCGGATGGTCTTCCTGGAAGGTCCAGCCGGGGTCGGGAAATCATTGGCAATTCGCTCGATTCTTCGTCAGATGCAGGCTGCCGATCCGGAGTTGAGTGTTCAACGGGTGACCGCTGCACAATGGGCCGCCGAGTTTGCGGAAGCCGCTCAGAAGAGATCCATCCCGCAATTTCAGAAGAAGTACCGTGAGCTGAACGTCTTCGTTTGCGAAGATCTCACCGGGCTTTCAGGACGGATGGAAACGCAGCAGCAACTTGTCAGTGTCATCGACGAGTTGGTTCGACTGGATGCTCGGATGATTTTTTCCAGCAAGTCTCCACCAGGCGGGTTGATCGACTTTCTACCCCGATTGATTGATCGTTGGCACGGGGGAATTGTGGCGGGGGTGCGGCGACCGTCGGTGGAAAGCCGCGAACGGTTGCTCAAGCACTTTGCGAAACTGCGAGACCTGTCGCTTTCCGGGGAGGTCATCGAGGAAATTGCTACCCGCTGTGTCGGATCGCCTCGGGAACTCTGGGGATTGCTCACGCAATTGGAGGCCACCGCAAGACTTCATCGTCAGCCAATCACGACGGATTCCGTTCGTCGCGAACTGAGTTCCGACACGCGGCCGCCAGCCACCACGCTTTCCAAAATCGCGAAAGCGGTGGCCAAGCATTTCGGAGTGACACTAGCGGGCATGCGGGACACAGGACGTTCCGCGAAGATCGTTCGTCCTCGGCAATGTGGCATGTTTTTGTCTCGCGAATTGACCGAAGAACCACTGCAATCCATCGCCGAATTCTACGGACGACGCCATCACAGCACTGTGTTGCATGCCGTGAAACGTGTGCAAAACGAACTTGTTGAAGAGCCATCCCTCCGGCAACATTTGGATCGCATCCGTACCAACTTGGGTGTACCGGGAACCGCCTGAGTTTGTCGCAATCCATCCATAATGCGGGATGCGATGATGGCGAAAATTCGCTCGGGCGGTTAAAGTGCTGTTCAACGGTTTTCTTATCGACCCACACTGCCGGTCGGTGCCGGTTCGTCTGATGTCAACTCAAATGGAGTGAACAAGATGCGCAAGCTCTGGTCTGTACTATTTGCTCTCACAATGCTGATCCCGTTGGGATGTGCCGACAAGCAAGAGGGGGATAACCCCGAGACCGCCGAAAACGCTGGTGGCGAAGCTCACGGCGGCGGAGAAACCGGTGGCTCGACGCACGGGGGCGGAGAAGCCGAACCCGCAACACTGATGGTGTCGGTTCCGAAGGCGGTTTCGGAACTCGGATACGTCCCGACCGATGCGGCGTTGTTGATCTCGTTCCAACCGCAAGACATTCTGAATAGTCCGCTGATGGCGGAAATGGATGACCCCTCTCGGATGCAACTCAATATGGGGCTCACCATGTTTGAGGCCCAAAGCGGGATCAAACCGGAAAACATCGAGCGGGTTTCGGTCGCAATGTGGCCTGGCAAATCAGGACTGATGCCGCCAAATGCCGCTCAGATGGGCGTTCCCGAGATGGACGCGGGCGTCATCATTCGATTGAGCCAACCGTTCCAACTTGATGATTTGAAAATCAAGGCCGAACAAATGGGTCAGGCCGTCAAAGAAGCGAAGGTTGGCGATATCAGCTACCTGTCGCTGGAAAGTGGACAGCCACCCGTCGCACTTGCGATGCCGGATGCGAACACCCTGGTCATCGGCACAACCACTGGGATGACGTCGTTGCTTGGTCCCAAGACAAAAGGGGAATTGTTGACGTCCATTGATGGCAGTGCGATGGATCAGACTTTCGCAGTGGTGGCACGATTCAACCCCTTCCGCAAAGAGTTGAAACAGCTTGCGGAAAACGCTCCGCGGATGCCCGATGCTCCCGACGCCACCGAATTGGCGGAAAACCTCGACGGCCTGATCATCGCCGCGGATTATGACAAAGGTTTCAAACTGAGAACCAAAGTCGATGCCAAGAACGCCGAGACCGTGCAAGAACTCAAAAGCCAATTCGATCAGTTGCGTGAACAACTCGGCCAAGCCAAAGACGGCCAAATGGCAACTCTGAAAGAGCAGTACAATGAAGAGTTGGCTGGCGAAATGAAGCAACTTGCCGATCAAGTCTACGAGAGTCTCCAGGCCAACGTCGATGGTGACTCGATGACGATTTCGCTCGCTGTTCCCGAGTCCGCTCAGGAAACGATGCAAAAGGCGAAAGAGTTCATGGTCAAACGGATGCGGAACTCGAACAATGCTAAGCAACTTGCTTTGGGTTTCCACAACTACCATGACACGTTTCAGCAGTCGCCGTTTGTTAGTCCTGATCCAGACAATCAAAGCGAAAAGCTCAGTTGGCGAGTTCGGCTCTTGCCATTCCTTGAGCAAGCGAATTTGTACGATCAGTTCAAACTCGACGAACCATGGGACAGCGAACACAACAAAGCACTGCTTGAGAAGATGCCGGAGTTCTACAAAGTCTCTGATGATGCGAAACCGGGCTACACGCAGTTCGTCGCATCCAAAGGCAAAGGAATGACCATCGAGGAAGGCAAAAAGAATCGCATCCGCGATGTCACCGATGGAACCTCGAATACGTTTCTTTTCGTCACTGTGAAACCAGAACACGCTGTACCGTGGACAGCTCCCGACGACTTGGATGTGGCTATCGATAAGATCGAAGACACCATGAAGAAGCTCGGCGGTGTTCGCGATGGGTTCATTGCCGCATTTTGGGACGGCAGCGTTAGCACCCTCAAGACCGAGAACATCAAGCCAGACACCCTTAAAGCATTGTTTACCATCGGTGGTGGCGAGATTGTCAACTGGGAAGACTACGATCCCGAAGCCGCGGCGGAGTTTGACCTTTCTGATGATGTCGATTTCGATTTCGATGAGCCAGAGAAAACCGGAGCCGACGTCGAGGCGGTTCCAGATACCGAACTGAAACCGATTGAAGAGTAGTTAACCCAATGAGTCTCACGAAGCCGTCGGCGAAAACCGACGGCTTTTTTTACGCATCGTTCATGCTCGATGCGAAGATTTCTGCGACGTGCATCACTTGGATCGGCTTTTTGCGACGGTTGATCAGACCACTCAAATGCATCAAGCAAGACATATCCGCTGCAGTTAACACTTCCGTGCCGGCTTGTTCATGGTCGTGGATACGATCTTCGCCCATCATGCACGAGACCGCTTCCTCACTCACGGCAAACGTGCCGCCAAAGCCGCAACACTCATCGGGCCGCGTCAAATCCGAAAGTGTAATTCCTTCTAGACCTTCTAATAGTTTTCTCACTTTACTGAATGGCTCGGTGACACGTTCGCTATCACTGCCGAGTCTCAGTTCCCGCAGGCCGTGACAACTATTGTGGAGTCCAACTTGGTGAGGAAACTTGCCTTCGATTTGCTCGACTTGCAAGACATCATGCAGGAACTCACAGAGTTCGAAGGTTTTAGACTTCAGTTCCTCGAAACCCGGTTGCCCGGCTAGGTAGTCTTCATAGTGATGCCGCACCATCGCTGTGCAACTTCCCGATGGACACACGACATAGTCGTAGTCTTTGAAGATCTCAAGAAACCGTTTCGCGAGCGGTGCTGTTTCTTGCACACAGCCCACGTTTGCCATTGGCTGTCCACAGCACGTCTGGGCTTCGGGGAAGTCGAACGTAAGATCCGAGAACTTCGCGCGTCCGTAACGCTCTAACACCTCAACGGTGGCCATACCCACGTTTGGGTAAAATTGATCGACATAACAAGGAATGAATAAACCGATTCGCATATTAGACTCATGAGGTGCGTGAATCACACGCAATTCTTTAGGGACGATAATTTCGTTTGTAGGCGGGGACAGATCCCAGCACTGATTTTATATTCGCCGCCCAACACGCGACTAGACCATGTCGATCTATTTGTGTAACGGCTGGCGTTGCGGATTCATTAGGAACGACCTGTTGTGCAATACGATACATACACTAGCTTTGACGAGCATTGTCTAACATCTGTTGGATGTCCGAGTCTTGAGTATAGTCAGCTGGAATCTTACCCGTTTTGTTGGCAATCGAGGGATCGGCTCCGGCGGATAAGAGTTGTTCGACGATTTCTTTCGCTTGCTGCGTTCGACCGGCAGTTCCTGGCGCACCGGTTTGAGTGACGGCACGGTGCAGGGGTGTCGAGCCGTTTCGACGGCAAGCATGATTCACGTCGGCACCGTGTTCGATCAATGCTTGGACCGCCATCGGACTACGAAATCGCACGGCATGATGCAACGCCGTCACGCCATTTTTGTCTGTCGCGTGAATATCGACTCCTCCTTCGATGGCCGCAACGATCCGACTTCGCTGATCGCCGGGATCGGGATTACGTTCGACACAAATATCAAAAAGCTGGTTTTCCATAGTTAACCAAATGGATGCGGCAGCACTTGGGCGCCGATCACAGTGACGATCAGTCCAACCAATCCCATGATGGCGGTCATGGGGGAGATGTATTTTAGCCCCTCGGCTTCGGTCATGCCGCTCATTTTTGTGATGACCCAGAATCCGCTGTCGTTCATCCAGGAAATCGGCTTCGAACCGCAACCGATTGCGAGGGCGAGGTACACGGGATCAACACTGAATTGTGACACCATCCCACCGAGAATTCCGACGGTCGTGATCATGGCAACCGTTGAAGACCCTTGTGCGGAACGGATTGCGGTCGTGATGAAGAACGCCAGGCAAATCACGATGGTTGGGTCGCTTGGGGAAATGGATTCAATCAACCCTGCGACGCCGGTTTGTTGCAACATCGCGCCGAAAGCACCGCCGGCGGAGGTGATTAAAATAATCACGCCGCCACTCGAAAGTGCTTTGCCGACCGCTTCGGCGAGTTCGTCGCGACTGGTCCGTTTGTGCCACATCAAAAGCAACAATGCCAAGGCTGCGGAGATGGTCAACGCGATGTTCTTGTCACCGAGCGTTGCCGCAACGGATTTCCATTCGCCCTCCAGAAATGGTTTGCTGATCGTGTAGCCGCCGATCAAAACCACGGGTAACACGATCGGCAACAGTGAGAACAAAAGTGGTGGCAATTCCGATTCATCCACTTGAGCCGCCCGTTCGGCGTCGGCGAGTGAAAAATCCGCGGATTCCCGCAACGGTAGTTCGCAGAAGCGGTTCATCATCAAGGCGTGAAAAAATCCGTAGGCCACGGTGAAAAAGCCGACGCAGCAACCGGCGATCATCATTCGCCCGATGTCCACACCCAGTTCTTCGGCGACGAACAACGGACCCGGCGTCGGTGGGACCAGCGAATGAGCCATCGTTCCGCCGGCCACAATCGTGAGCACATAGAGCAAATAATTCTTGCCCGATCGCAAACGAGCCGCCTTGCCGAGCGGGATCATCAGATAAAAAACGGTATCGAAAAACACTGGAATCGCCAAGAGAAACCCGCTAAACACAAATGCAAGCGGTGCGAGTCGTTCTCCAAAGAACTTCATGGCAGATCGCACGATTCGGTCGGCGGCACCACTGTCGAGTAGACATTTCCCGATGATCGATGCCATTGCGATCAGGATACCGATCTTCGCCGCCGTGTTGCCGAACGCCTCAGCGACACGGGCACCGATTGTTTGCTTCTGAAGTGACTCAACCGCCCCCGGACTCAAGCCTTTTTGAGCCGCGTACTCGCCGAGCATTTGTGGTGTCGTCATCGCGGCGACGAGCAATCCCGCAAAAATCAAAGCCAGGAAGGCATGAAGCCGCAGCAGCAAAATGCCGCCGAGCACGACGGCCACACCGACCGCAAGGATGACAATATTGTAGGTCGTTGGATCCATGAGCGCAGAACCATTTGAGACGCATTATGAGTTGCCACCATAATTTGGCGGACTCGCCATGCTAACAAAAGTGATTCCGAAAATCGTTTCACTCAGATGATCCCGTGCAGCGGACCGCCGGGAGCGGCGAGTTGGTCAACTCGTTTCGTGACCTCGGGATCTTCGATCAATGGCGCCGCGTGGTGCGGTTTGATGCGGGCATCGATCACGAGCGGACCGCGACACCCCCAATGTTTGTGCTCAATAAATTGATCGAAACCGGAAATATCCGTCGCCGGGTTAGCACGGGTGAAGGTGACCCACAGAAAATTGTTCAACGTGCGAGCGGTGAAGTCGGCATCGTCTACAACAACGATCAATGGAAACGTTTGCAGTTTCTCACCGATTGTGGAATCGGTCGGTGGGCACAGGCAATCGTCGACCGTTTCGACCGCCAACACACCCGGTAGGCACACTCGCACGTTTCGCACGCCGCTGGGCCAATTGATTTCACTCGGCACTTCCGTGCCCAATTCTCGACGTGGTTTCCCAGCGGCAGCAATGACGACCTTCGATCCTTGATTGAATCCCTGACCCGAGTAATCCAGGGTGTCGATCGTGGTTTTCGTCTGAAAGTGCAGATCGCGAGACCAATCGACGCGTTCCAAGACGTGATGGAAATACGCTGCAATGTCGTGAATGTCGAGCTCCGGATTGTCCTCCTTGGCGGCAATGAGCAAGAATTTGGCGAGACTAAGTTGCCCCTGACCGAGAATCGCGTTGGCATTGGTGAGCAACTCTTGGGGCGTGCGATCTTGGGCATAGGGCACGTACCGTTCACTGCCGATCGCGAGCAGCAACGGATGCACACCCGCCGCATCGACGGCATGAACTGCGTGGACGCCAGGAATGACGGACGGAATCGCTGGACCAGTGATTTCGTGAATGATCTCCCCGAATGACGTGTCTTCCTGCGGTGGGCGTCCGACGGTTGTGAACGGCCAGATCGCTCCCTCGCGATGGTAGACGGCATCCACTTCCATCACTGGAAACTCGTGTCGGTTCGAGTAATAACCGAGGTGATCGCCAAATGGTCCTTCGGGCAACGTGGCGTGCGGATCGATGCTGCCGACGATGGTGAAATCAGCTTCGGAGTAGATTGGCAACGGCGAATGACCAACGATCATCCGCATCGCTCGGCCACCGATCGCACCGGCGAACGTAAGTTCCGACAGACCCTCCGGTAACGGCATCACGGCAGAGAGTGGCAATGCGGGTGGTCCGCCGATGAAAATATTCACTGGCAGCCGTTCGCCCCGTTCAATCGCCGCCGCATGATGGACACCGATGCTGCGATGAATTTGATAATGCAGCCCGATTTGCTTGTTCGGCTCGTATTCGTTCCCCGCGATCTGCACGCGATACATACCAAGGTTCGACTGCATCAAACTCCGTTTGGCAGGATGTTCCGTGTAGACCGCCGGGAGGGTGATGAACGGCCCGCCGTCGTTTGGCCAACTCACGAGTTGCGGCAACTGATCGAGTGTGGTTTGGTGCCGAATTGCCGGTCCGCGTCGTGACTTGCGGGGCAGCATGTGTGAGAGCGTGCGGACGAATTTCAAGTTCCGTAGCGGATGTTTCATTGCCGCCGCCGGATCGGTCTTCAGGCGCACCAACGCTTTCACGGATTCCAACGTGTCGCGGAACATCAACCGTGTGCGGTCCGGTGTGCCGAAGAGATTGGACACCATCGGGAACCGGGAGCCCTTCACCTTGGCAAAGTAGACCGCCGGCCCATTGGCCTGGTAGACGCGACGTTGCACTTCGGCGGCTTCGAGATGCGGATCGATTTCGGCCTCGATCCGCACGAGTTCCCCGTGTTTTTCCAAGTCGGCCACGCACGCCGCGAGATTTCGATAGCCCATAATTGGTTGATCTTGTGTCTTTTGCGATGGGATGACGTCCCAGACGTTATAGACACATCGACTGTCGGCGGGGAGTGGTTCGAGGAGGTTTTCCGGAATTCACCAGGCCTCACGCTTCGCGTTTCCACCCGCGTTCAACGAACAACGGCACGAAATGTTCGGGGATGAACAATCGATCTTCCGGGTGTGGGATGGTGTGATAATTTTCGGGGCGGAGCAGGGTGTCGTCGTTGCGAGTGAGATCAATCACCCAGCGATGCGGAGCCGATCGACTCGCGAGCCAACGCAGTTCGAACGGTTCCAACATGACGGGGTTCATTGCATCGAAAATGCCGAGATGGTTGGCTCGGGCTTCACCCACAGATTCCCGTGCTTGGCGGAGTGTGGCGTCGGCATCGGCGAGCGTTTTGGCTTTGCCAGGCGGGATGACGGCATCCGAGATGATGCTCGGTCGGCGATACGGATTGACATTCGGCCAGATGAAATACGGAAACGCCCGTCCAAGTGCCAAAAGCCGCTCGTTGTAGGAAAGCGGTCGTGGTTCGGGACGGTTGCGGTCGGGTTGCTCGCGGTTGATGTAACACAAGAACCGTCCGTAACCGTCCATCACTTCGAATCCAAACGCCAGGAAGAACCGGAACGTGTCCGGCGTGGCTTCCATGACTTCCATGTCGTGTTCGATGAGCGATTCGAACGCATCTTCCGATTCGCGAGCCGCGTCGTAGTGCGTTTCCGCTGCGGTCGGACCAGCACCGGCTTGGATGTGGCGAATCAAACCGTCCGGTAGTTCGCGGTCGAATGGTCCGAATTCCTCAGCGAACGGATCGGTCAGAAAGGTTTTCCATCGCGGGCTGGAAATCATCGGAAACCCCTGACCAGGCGGCAGGCGAAAACTGACTTCCGGGGTGTCGATCCCGAGCAGACGCACGCCGAAATCGCCGTTGGCTTCCACGTTGATCGTATCGCCATCGTGAACGGCTTGCCGAATGGAAGACCGACGATCGCGAATTCGCCCCAACAAGGCCGATCCAATCGTCATGCTGGAATCCCGACGTTCCAACGTTCGTATCGCTTTCATCCGCGGACTTTCCTGGCAAATTAGGGGGCGATTTCTGATCGAACAGCATAACCAAATCGCCCGCACTTTTCAGGATACGCATCGCCAGCTAGATTACGGAGACGAATCACGGCCACCATTGCGGATGGCTTCCAGAAGACGAATGCCGTTTGGACGGATATCATGCTTGTCAGTTGGAATTGGTTGAAAGAATACGTGGCGCTCGAGATGTCGGTCGAGGAGTTGACCGATCGGCTGACGATGTCGGGGTTGAACCTCGAAGGCGTGCATCATCCGCTCGAAAGTGAAGTCGCGATCGATCTGGAAGTCACGAGCAATCGGCCGGATTGTTTGGGGCACATTGGGGTGGCTCGTGAGATCAGTGTGCTGTTCGATCAGGAATTGAGCATCCCCACGCCGCACCTTGTCGAATCGACCACGAAAGCCAGCGACGCGACCAGCGTAAGCATCGAGGATGAATCGCTGTGTCCGCAGTATATTGCCCGCGTGATTCGGGGCGTGAAGATTGGGCCGAGTCCCGATTGGCTGGTGCGACGGCTGCAAACCGCCAGTTTCCGCTACAACAGCGAGAAACAGGAATACGAAACCTACCGCCCGATCAACAATGTCGTGGACATCACTAATTACGTGATGCTCGAATGCGGACAACCGCTGCATGCCTTCGACTTCCACAAATTGCACGGTGAGAAAATCGTCGTGCGTCGAGCGAAGTCGAAAGAGAAACTGACGGCGATCGACCACAAGGATTACGAACTGAGTCCCGAGAACCTTGTGATTGCCGACGCCGACCGGCCGGTGGCGATTGCCGGTGTGATGGGCGGGGCGGATACGGAAGTCACCGAGGGCACAACGGACTTGCTGATTGAAGCGGCGGACTTCGCGGCTCTTTCGGTGCGTTCGACGGCTCGGAAATTGAAACTCCACAGCGATTCGTCCTACCGCTTCGAGCGTGGCGTCGATCCGGAGGGCATTGATTGGACCAGCCGACGGTGTTGCGAGTTAATCCATCAAATCGCCGGTGGCGATGTGTTAGCCGGTTCTGTCGTGGCAGGTCGCACGGAACCACCGACTCGTCCGCCGATTGTGCTACGGTTCTCTCAGTTGAAACGGATTTTGGGTATCGAGATTCCCCGCGAAACGGCGACGAGAATCCTCGTCGAGCTTGGGATGGAAGCAGGAGCGAACCCGGATACCCACACCGAGTTCGTGCCGCCGTCGTGGCGAAGTGACCTAACACGTGAAGCCGACTTGATCGAAGAAGTCGCTCGGATTCACGGTTACGACAAGATCCCCGACGACGCCGATGTGCCGTTGACTGCAAGTGCTCCCACGCTCCGCGAACGCACCGTCAACACGGTTCGCGACATCCTCACCGCCGCCGGTTTCTTCGAAGCGATTACGCCGTCACTAGTCACCGCCGATTCGGGTTCGATGTTCCAGTCACGACCAGACACGCCACCGCTGGCGATTGAGCATAGTGATTTTCGGCGACTCAACACGTTGCGGCAAAGTCTGATTCCCAGCCTCTTGGAAAGTCGCCGTGAGAATGAACGGCAAAGCAACGCGAACGCTCAATTGTTCGAGATTGCCAAGGTGTATCTCGCCGCCAAACCAGGAGCCGCGGAAGAACAGGTCGAACCGACGATGATCGGGCTCGTCACGGGACGGTCGTTCCGGGAACTCAAAGGTGTGCTGGAAACACTCGCGAAGCGGGTGAATCGCACGGTGACGCTCGAAGTGAAACCGTCGGGCATTCCGCAGTTCATCCCCGGTCGCGGTGCGGAAGTGCTGTTGAACGGCGAGATGTGGGGGTGGCTCGGTGAGTTGGACCCGGAGGTCGGCGACCGTCTGAGCTTGCAAGACCCCGTCACCGTGGCTGAAGTGAGTCTGGCCGCATTGGAGCGGTTGACCGATCTCACACCTCAAATGGAGGACTTGCCGAAATATCCCAGTATGCAACGGGATTTCAATTTCGCGCTCGACGAATCCGTCGCGTGGCGGGAGTTGGCGGATACGATTCAGTCGTCCGGTGGTCCGTTGCTGGAGTCTGTGGAGTTCGATAGTCAATTCCGAGGCAAGCAACTCGGTGCGAACAAGAAGTCCTACATCGCTCGGGTGACGTGGCGTTCGCCCGATCGCACGCTGACGTCGGAGGAAGTCGAAACGTTCCAGAAAGCCGTCATCGAGACTGTCGAGAAGAAGCTCGACGCATCGTTGCGGTAAAATCACCTGCGCACCATCGGCGTTTGGCTGCATAAGAACAACAAACCTGTTCTATATGGAGATTGCAAATGTCGATCCGAAGTCGCGGGATTGTTTTTGTCACGTGTGTCGCGTTGACCGTTCTGGCTCCCACGCCGGGACGGTCTCAAGGGGATGTCAGCGAGTTACAGCAGCAGATTCGGAAACTCGAAACACAGTTGCGGTCCGCTCAACAAAAGGAACTCGGCAAACGCCGGTTCACGACGATTGGTTCCGGACGAACGGACGGCAAAGGCCGCGGGATTTCCATTCGCGTGTACGATCTGAGCGATTTATTTACCATCGCTCCGGCGTATCCGGCTCAGTACGAAGATGCGATCTCGACCAACGGCGGGTTTGGCCAAATGTTTTCCGCGGGCGGTACACCCACCGGATCGGGCGGTGGTGGATTCGGTGGTGCCGGCTTTTTCAATGTCCAATCGACTCGCGGACTCGCATCCAAGTCGAGCGTGAAAACATCGCAGCAATTTGGAGCCGTGACCGGTGATCCAAGTTCCATGCAAACCACGATGGACCATCTCACCGCCGCCATTCAGCAGACGATCTCGCCAGAACTTTGGGACGAAGACGGCGTCATCACGCAACTGGGCTCGAATTTGTTGATCTCAGCCGACGATCACACGCATCAGCAAATCAGCGATTTGCTTAACTTGTTCCGCAAACGCTGGGGGACGCTGCGGACCGTGTCCGTTCAAGCCTGGTGGGTATGGCTTGATGAAGGCGAACTGACCGAATTGTTGGCCGATCCGAACCAACCGATCGGCCCGGAAGATCGGCAAGCATTCGGTTTGATCGAACCCGATAACTGGCGGAAGTATCTTGTTGACCACGCTGCTGCGAAGAACGAGAAGAACGCGGAATCCCAGCCTGGTTGGCATGCCGTCATCACATGCTACAACGGCCAAACCGTGCATACCCTGGCGGGAGGACAGCACCGCTTCCTCACCAACATGATGCCGGTGATGGGGCAGGAAGTCATGGGCTATCAACCGCAAATGAACCTGCTGCAAACCGGAGCGGCGTTGCAGCTCACGCCCGTCACAAACACCACCGGCCAAACAGTTTTGTTGGATGTTCGTAGCCGTGTGTGCTTGCTGAACGAATCCAAGGTGATGGAAAAGGTCGAGCAAATTGCCGGTGAGAACAACGAACCCGCACAACTCAAAGCCGTCGTCGATCGTCCACGCGTTGACCTCCAAAAGATTGCGACGACCGTGCGTGTGCCCGTCGATACGCCGATGCTCATTGGTGGGATGACGTTCGCCGATCGTCCGCAGACCGGCGAGAAGAATCTCTATCTCTTCGTCCAAGCCCACGTGCAAGAACTCCGCAACGACGAAGAAGACGTACTTCCTGACGAAGCAGTCGAAGAGGTCGGGACGGCCAAGTAACCACACGAGGATTTGGAATCGAAGAAATTGTCTTCATGACGACAATTCAACGAGCATTGTTTCCATATCGCTGGGGAGCGGAGCGGTGCACGTGATGTCGGCGTGCGTGAGCGGATGGCGGAACTTCACCGTTTCGGCGTGTAATGCGTGACGGTGTTCACGATCGGTCGGGGTGGCGTCAGCTTTGATGACACCCCATTGGCCGTAAAATTCGTCGCCCACAACGGGGTGCCCGAGTGATGCCAGGTGAATCCGAATTTGGTGGACCCGCCCTGTGAGCGGAAACGCTCGCACCAATGTATACCCAGAAAACCGCCGCACGACTTCGTACTGAGTCACGGCGGCTTTCTGTCGGCGGGCATCGGGTTCTGTCGAGACCAGCACCGTCGGCATTCGCACGGACTGCCCGATCGGCAAGTTGATCTCGCCCGCATCGCTAGGCATCTCGCCTTCCACAATGGCTAGGTACGTTTTCCGGACTTGGCCACGCTCAAATTGCAGTGACATTCCGCGGTGTCCGATGTGCTCTTTGACCGTCACAATTGCTCCGCTGGTCATGCGGTCGAGTCGATGCACAATGCCCGGTCGGAGCAACCCCGGCAGCGGCGTTTGTGTATCAAGATAGGCTTGCAAACGGTTGATGAGTGTGCCGGATTGGAATTCGCCGACCGGGTGTGTCACAAGATCTGGTGGCTTATTGAGCACCGTGAGCCATGGGTCTTCGTACAGAATTTCCAACGGCCCCGGTTCCGGTTCCAAAAGTTTGTCTGGCGGTTCGGTGAGATGAATTGTGACCCACTGCCCAGTCCGCACACGGGTGTCGAGTTCCACGGTGACAGCGTCAATGTGGACTAAACGAGCGGTGATCATCCGTTGCAGCCGAAACGGCGTGTAGTTGCGGAGATGACGGGACAGGAACGTGTCGACCCGCACGCCATTGAGCAATTGTTCGACGCGAAATGTCACTGAATGTGGAGACGGCATCTGATCAATCGGCTCACGCGGAGTAGGGGAACGCTGCATGCGTATTTTGAGAAGAGAGTCGCCCGCAAGTAAGTGGGAAATTGGCATTGAAATTGAGATTCAGTCTCATTAGTATCGGTCGAGTGCCGAGGGGAGCGGCGTTGATGTGCGAGGAATAACATTGTCTGTGAGAGAATAATGGTCGAATCTGAACAACCAGATCACTCCAGCGAACCCGGCACTCCCGGTTCTGCCACGCCGAGTGTCGTTCGCTCCGAAGAATTACTGAAAGGCTCCCAAGAACTCCGCATCGTCCACGAAGGCGAAACCTACCGCCTACGCCTCACCCGCAACGGCAAACTGATTCTGCATAAGTGAGGAATTCCAAAGTCATGTTCTATCGCTGGCGAGACGGTCTGATCGGCGCATGCTGGGGGATCCTAATTGGTGGGCTCGGCGGTGTGGGAGTGTGTACGCTATTACTAACCGAAACGCTGTTTTTTACCGGCGATACGGTTCTCATCGGCGCGGCAATCTTCGGCGTGCTCGGCTTTCTCTATGGCGAACCGTTTCTGGACTGGGTCAAGGAAATCTGGTGGAAGTTTCCTTAATGCGATCTGGCGACTCAGTATCGCTGGCCGTATCCGATGACTGTTGATCGAAAAAGCGGAGCCAGAAAATGCTTTCAAGCTCCGCTATCGATTGTTTCTTTGAACCGCGATCTTAAATTCGTCGCGTCATCAGTGCGATTAGCCCTTTGCCAAGTCCCGGAGGACTTTGTGTAGGATGCCGCCGTTGCGGTAGTATTCGACTTCAACGGGGGTGTCGATGCGGCAGAGGGTGGTGAAGTGGATGGTTTCGCCGTCCGCTTTGGTTGCGGTGACGGTAATGGCTTCACCGGGCTTCAAGTTATCGGAGAGTTCGATGGCATACGTTTCGGTGCCGTCGAGTCCGAGAACTTCGCGGTTTTCGGTTTCACGGAATTGTAGTGGCAGCACACCCATGCCGATGAGGTTCGAACGGTGAATTCGTTCGTAGCTCTCGGCGATGACGGCTTTGATGCCCAGCAACAGCGTGCCTTTAGCGGCCCAGTCGCGTGAGGAACCGGTCCCGTACTCCTTGCCCGCCAGGACAACCAACGGCGTGCCGGACTCCTTGTACTTCAGCGAGGCATCGTAAATCGACATTTGCTCGCCGGTGGGCAGGTAAGTGGTCTCACCGCCTTCCGTGCCGGGGGCGAGTTGGTTTCGCAGGCGAATGTTCGCGAAAGTCCCACGAGTCATCACGCGGTCGTTTCCGCGTCGCGAACCGTAGCTGTTGAACTCCAACACGGGAACGCCGTTGTCTTGCAGGTATTTGCCGGCGGGGCTGTCGGGTTTGATGGCACCGGCGGGGCTGATGTGGTCAGTCGTGACGGACTCGCCCACCATCACCAATACGCGAGCATCTTCAATGCTTGTGATCGCCGGCGGATCAACGGGCATGTCGACAAAGAACGGCGGCTCCTGAATGTAGGTACTGCTTTCGTTCCAATCGTATTGGTCGCCGCCACTGGTTTCGAGGGCTTTCCACTGCTCGGGACCTTCGGTGGCGTGATCGTACTCGCTGCGGAACTGCTCTGGTGAGAGTGACGAATTGATCGTCTCCAGAATCTCTTGCTGCGATGGCCAAATGTCTTTGAGGTACACGTCGTTGCCGTCGGCGTCTTGGCCGATCGGTTCGGTGGTCAAGTCGATATCCGTCGTTCCGGCGATGGCGTATGCGACAACCAACGGCGGGCTAGCGAGATAGTTCGCTTTGATGTGCTGGTTGATCCGGCCTTCGAAGTTTCGGTTGCCCGAAAGGACCGAACACACGACGAGATCACCAGCTTCGACGGCACTGCCGATTTCTTCCGGCAGCGGTCCACTGTTGCCGATGCACGTGGTGCAGCCATAACCGACGGTCTGGAAGCCCATGGCGTCGAGGGATTGATCCAAGCCGGAGCGTTTGAGGTAATCCGTCACGACCCGACTTCCGGGAGCCAGACTCGTCTTCACCCATGGTTTTCGATTCAATCCCCGTTCAATGGCATTCCGAGCGAGCAAACCAGCTCCGACCATCACTGATGGGTTGCTGGTGTTTGTGCAACTCGTGATGGCAGCGATCACGACCGCCCCGTGCTTCAGGGGGAACGTTTCGCCGTCGTAGTTGACTTCGACACCATCAAAACCAGGATCAGCCACGGCGGTGGCGGTGGTTTCCGAAGCCATCGGGCCTTCGGCGTTCATGCTATTGATAGTGCTGGTGCTGTCTTCGGAACCTTTGTTGAACGTCAGGCTGAGATCCTGACGCCATTGGCTTTTCATGCCGGTCAGTTCGATGCGGTCTTGCGGACGCTTCGGACCGGCCATCGACGCGACCACGGTCCCGAGGTCGAGTTCGAGTGTATCGGTGAACTCGGGATCGGCGGAATCGGATGTGCGGAACATCCCTTGTTCTTTGCTGTACGCTTCGACGAGGGCGACTTGATCTTCCGTCCGGCCGGTGCGACGCATGTAGTTCAGCGTCTCGTCGTCGACGGGGAAGAAGCCCATCGTGGCACCGTATTCGGGAGCCATGTTCGCGATGGTGGCTCGGTCCGGTAGGCTCATGGTGTCCAAGGCCGGGCCGAAGAACTCGACGAATTTGCCGACCACGCCGTGTTGCCGAAGCATTTGGGTGACGGTCAGAACCATATCGGTTGCGGTGGCGCCTTCGGGGAGTTTTCCGGTGAGTTTGAACCCGACGACTTCCGGCATCAGCATGTAGATCGGTTGGCCGAGCATAACGGCTTCGGCTTCGATCCCGCCGACGCCCCAACCAACGACACCAATCCCGTTGATCATGGTGGTGTGGCTGTCGGTGCCCACGAGGCTATCCGGGAACACAACGCCATCTTTTTCCATAACGACGTTGGCGAGGTATTCCAAGTTCACCTGGTGAACGATACCGGTTGCCGGTGGCACGACGCGGAAGTTGTCGAACGCCTTTTGACCCCATTTCAAGAACTGATAACGTTCCTGATTGCGTTCGAATTCGCGATCGACATTGAACTGAAGTGCCGACAGTGAGGCGAATTTATCGACCTGCACGGAGTGGTCAACGACCAGATCGCAGGGCACGAGCGGGTTGATCTTTTTGGGATCGCCACCCATACGGACCATCGCGCTGCGGAGGGCAGCCAAATCGACGACGGCCGGCACACCGGTGAAGTCTTGCAGCACCACGCGTGCGGGTTTGAAGGGGATTTCCACCTTTTTAACGTTCTTCGCGTCCCAGGTGGCGAGGTTTTTGACGTCTTCCTCATTGACGATGAAGCCATCCACGGTTCGCAGGCAGGCTTCCAGCAACACGCGGATGGAGTACGGGAGTTTGTCGATCTGGCCGATTCCGTCGTCGGCAAGTTTCTGCAAACGGAAGTATTTGAATTCGCGGTCGCCGACGCTGAGTGTTCCCTCGGCTCCAAACGGATTGGCCGATGCCATGTTGTTGCTCCCCTGTCTCTGACTGTTGCTCTGCGGTATGACGCATTGATTACGCCACAATCCTAGCAACTCGATCGATTCAAGAGAAGCAGAGGAAGGGAGATGATGATGCGAGGAAACCTCGTGTGATGATGGAAGGCAGAATAGGTCCGCCGACGATCACTATCGGCATATGTGTCCCATCATCACATGAGACGTGGTCAGATCCTCACCTGTTAAGGGGTCGGCAAGAGTGGTAGCGGGTTGGGAACTTCGTCGATGACGCCGCGTTCGACCAGCATTTGGGCGAGTTCGGGCATGTGGCTGTTGACGAAGGCCAGCAGGTCGACATCTTCGACCGGGTCCCAATCATAGCGAGCCATCTCTGCGACGGCGTCCTTGGGGTCTTCTTTCAGCACCAACACACGGTAACTCGCGACCACGCCACCCGTGCGTTGCGAACCGGCGGCACAGTGAACCAACACCGGCTTTTTTTCCGCTCGACACTTCGCAATGGTCGCGATCGCATCGGCATACCGAGCGATGTCACCGGTTCCGTCGCCACCGAGTTGGAAGCGGTAATGCTCCAAGTTCATTTCCCGAGCGGTTTCGATTTCCGCCGACTGACCAGGCAAATCGGGTTCGATGCCGTTCAGGTCGATGATGGCAGCGATTTTGTTGTCGCGGACTGTCGGTTCGAGCATCGCATCGGAGATTTGTCCGCTGCGGTAGAGTTCGCCAGGGATTACCACGCCGAACCGTTTGGCGACGAATTCATCTTTCAGTACATGTTCCCACACGAGAAACCCCGTGAGGCCGACAACGGCAAGGCCGACCACACCGAGGCCCAGCCAACGGCTTGTCGGTTTGGATGTGGGTGTTGTGGTGTCGGCAGGCGTGAGACTCATTGGGCAATACCCTCAGGTGAAGAAAATCTTCAGAGTGAAAAAGTGATTGTGACAATGGCTATTGAGTGTGAAGTTCGGATGTCGAGGCGACTTGGTCCAGTCGGCGACCAATCACCGTGCGACTTTCCCGCCGCGTCTTGTGACCTTCGCAAGAGATGACCGTGACCGGCTCCCAGGCGAAAGGCAGCGTATGCGTTTTGCTTTCGCGTTCGTGGATGCAGAAGTATTCTGTGTCTGCCGCCTCGTTTGGCTCGGTCGGCCACGGACGTCGCGGCACGAACTCACCGAAGTGGAACAAGAACGCATGGTGCAACGGGCCATAACTGACAAGCGGTGTGTTCGGCGGCAGTTTGGCTTTCAGTTCTGCCATTCGAGCTTCAATGTCCGGCTGATTTCGGCGTTGGGAGTCGACAATCGTGATCGCCGGTCCGAAACTGCAACAGACGGCGACCGTCAACGCCGCGAACTGCAAAGCCCGTGGCGAGATGGCGTCCCGGTACTGCCAAAGCATCACGGCACCAACAAGCAGAATGCCTAATGATATCGAGGTCAAAACGATTGTATTGCGGAGTGCGTCGGCCCATTCGGCTTGAATCTGACCGGAGACAACCCCCGTCAAAACTCCCGCACCGAATAGCATCGCAACGGCAGAACCAACCGCATACCACCGCCAACCGTTCCGCATCCACACGCCTTCGGGGCGGGTCATGAGCCGATCGAGCACGAGACCGAACAGCACCGCAATCACTGGGAACAACGGCATGTAGTACCGGCCCAACGCATACGGAGCAAACCACACCGAAGGGAATGTCACCAACAGACACGTCCACAGGAATGCGGCTTCGGTCTTGCGTTCTCCCAGGCTCTTGTAGAACTTCGGATTCGCGAATTGCAGCAGAAACGGCGACCAAGGCAATGCACAAGCGGCGATCTCAAGCGGATAACTCGCTAAGTGCTTGATAAACACCGAGTTGTAATGCACGAATCGTTGGCTGGCGAGTTTCGTCCAGATGCCGACCACGCAGTCCCAATTCGAGTTCATGTAATACGGCACTTGCCAGGCCGCCAAAATTCCGACGAAGGTCAAGCCGCCAATGAGGTGTCCGCGACTGAAAAGGAATTTCCAGTCTCGCCGCACGAGCAGCAAATACACACCCACAACCGAAACAAAATACACCAACCCCTGCGGACCTTTCGTCAGCCCGGCCAGAGCGGCGAAGGTGTACCCGATGGTCCAGGTTTTCCAACCGGTCCATCCTGAACGATATCCGAGATGCCATAACAGCATCGATGCACCGACGTAGAGAGAAAATTGAGCTTCCGTTTCCGCAGTCCGCCCGAGTTGCAACACGAGCATCATCGACGGATATGAAATCGCTGCCAGAAATGCCGCCGTGGAATTCAAAAACTGCCGCGAGTAGCCGTAGATCAAGAGTGTCGTCAAGCAGATAGCGATTACCGACGGCAAGCGAGCAGCAATGTGATCGACTTCCCCTCGCAACCAACCGATCGCGGCGATCGACCAACTGCCCATCGGCGGGCGACTCAGATAGAACTCGCCTTGCAATCGTGGCACGATCCAATCACCGGACCGCAGGATCTCGACTGCCACTTGTGCCCGCCGCGTTTCCTCACCACGGAACGTCAGCATCGTCATCGGCACGCCATGCAATAGCACGACGAACAGCGTCAAAATCCATACGTGCGGTCCACGCCACCACGGACGCTCCGCATTCGATGATTCTCTGGAATTTTCAGCCGTTTCCATCATGTAGGCTCCATCCCACAACGATCTGACCGCCGTGTTGTACCCAAAGTCCCTGAACAGGGAAACCCGAGATTTGCGTCGTGCCAAATAGCGGGCATGAGCGGGGCGAGATCAACCCCTATGACGGAATGTCGCCGCTGTCGAGAGACCACATGCGAAGTCCTAGCGAAAAAATTCGTGAGCAAGGTTGATGGCTTGTCTACCAGTCTGGCCGCAAAACGCTCATAGGGCCGTGTACGAAAATCGCGGTTTCGGTTTGAATCACCACAGACTTCAGCTGATTTCGAGAAAAATCCCACTATCGAAACAATAGGCACAACCGTTGCATAACACTGTCGTGCAAGAAATTGATGAAGTCGGTCAAGGTGAGCCGGCCTATGAAGTTTGAACGCGAAGAAGGATGGAGATCATGACGCGACCACTGACCACATTAGCCCTGGGCGTTGCTCTATTATGCCCATTATCAAGTTTTGGCCAGGAAAAGAATGCGAAATCTGATAAGGCCAATAACACGAAGAAAGAGAAGTCAGACAACAACAAATCTGACATCAAAAGCAACAACAAATTGGGAACGGTTGATGTTTCCCTGAGTGAGGGCACCACGGTTGCCATTCCGGCCGGCGGCGAATTGCTCGAAATGACCGTGGCAGTTCCAGACGCTGTCCGCTCTGGGCAAAAGTACGTTTATCGTGCTCGCCTGAAGAACGTGTCTGACAACGTCACGCTGACGAACGTGCGTCTGATCCAAGTCGACGGAAAGTCGGTCGACGTGGAAAGCTCCAAGCCCAAGGCGGCTAAGAATTCGAATTCGGATAGCAAAAGCCGAACTTGGAATCTTGGCAAACTCGCCCCTGGCAAATCCCGTGAGTTGATGGTTAACGCCGTCGCTACGAAAACCGGGACCGTCGAGCACTGCTTCGCAGTTCGGTATCAGGAAACGGTTTGCCTAGCGGTTAATGTCACCAATCCTAAGGTGAAAATCGCGAAATCAGGACCTGAACAGGTCGGTGTCTGCGAACTCTTCGAATACCGATACGAACTGAAGAACACCGGAACCGGTACTGCCAAAGATTTCGTTATCACAGACGAACTGCCAGAAGGCATCATGACGGAGAGTGGCAAGAAATCGCTTCAGTTCCGAGTTGAAGAGCTTGGTGCTGGTGAATCGCAGACGTATGTCGCGTCCGTGCACTCGATGAAAGCTGGTGATTACAGTGGCCGCGCGACTGTAAAACAACGCAATGGTGAAACGAATCAATCTGAGTCGGTTACGACAACAGTCGTTGCACCCGAACTCAATGTTGATATCGCTGGACCGCGAATGATCAAAGCTGGTCAAGGTGGCGACTTTGAAGTCACTGTCAAGAACACCTCGGAAACGACTGCATTGAACTCGTACTTGACTCTGTCGTCGGACGGAGACGCGAAGTTCTCGAGCACCGGAAATGGTGACGCTCGCGAAGGTGGAAAATCTTACCGATATGAACTCGGTGACATTGAAGCTGGCAAAGAAAAAACTGTGACTGTCACATTGGATTCCGATTCCGAAGGTGACATCGGTTTGAAAGCGAACGCTGTTTCTTACTGTGCTCGCGATGAAGATGAACAGAAGACCGTTGCAAAAGCATCAAGCAACTTGACGAGCCGCGTGGTGAAAATCACGAGCTTGCGACTTTCAGTCGTCGATACTGATGATGTGATCCCAGCTGGTGACACTGTGACTTACCGAGTCCGCGTGAAAAACCAAGGCGAATATCCGGACGAAGACGTGCAGGTGAAACTCGCACTGCCAGAAGGAATGAGCTACAAATCTTCTGATGGTCCTACCGATGTCAAATCCAAAGGCCAAGACGTGACTTTGGGTGCGGTTGACAAACTTGAAGCTGGCGATACGGTCGAATGGATGATCACTGTCAATACCTCGAAAGGTGGCGAGCATATCGTTGAAGCGACTCTCGATAGTGACGGTTTGGAAAACACTGTGAACGCTGAAGAAGTGACGACTACCTACAATGCTGGCAACAAAAAGTCCGCTGAGTAATTCGTCGGTTGATCTTTAGAGCGACTACGCCATCGTTTTCTGTTGCAGCAACTTGGTCGACCCGCCTCGCGGTGGCCAGGAAGCTGCGACGAACGATGGCTTTTTTATGCAGTTTGCTAGTGCTCTCGTGTCTTAGCGACTGAATGGATAGGCCAAATTCTTAGGCAATTCAAATCGAATCGAAAGACACCTTGTTAGACATAGTTCTATTGCTAGTTTCGGTCCGAAGATACTAGGGAATGACAGTTGTCGTGACGAGTAGTCACGGTGTTTGGTTCAGGTAAGATAAACTCTTGAATTGGAGATTGATTTCATGCTATTCCGCACTCTATTGGCAGCACTGTTCACGTTCTCACTTGTCGGGTTCTCTGGATGCGGCGACTCAGAAGCTGAAAATTCCCAAGCCCCAAGTCAATCAGAAGAAACACCTGCTGATGGCGAGACTGCCCACGGTGAATCGGAACCCGCAGACGAGCCGACAACCGTCGATGAAAATCCTGATGTCAAGCCGGCCGATTAAGGTCTTTAGAGTTTTCGGTCGCAGATAGATTTGGGGTAGTGGCCAGGAACTGTTGTTCTAGAAAACGCAGTCCTAGTCACTACACATCAAACCGATGTGATCGTCTTTCCCAAGAAGCGAACACGTAAACGATTTCGCTAGAATGCCGCCCTGAGTCGTCATTAAGACTTCGGGCGGCATTCGCTTTTTACGTTACGCTCTATTGTCGATGAGCAGTCGGGAAGCGGGGCTTGGATTCAAAAATCTGAGTCTTCGCCGTTACCCCAGCCGACCAAATTGGCGGTCGAGTTCGTCACGGGTGAGAATTAATGCCGTCGGGCGACCATGAGGGCAGTGGTGGGCGTCGTCGATCAGGTGTCGCTGTGCAAGCAAGCTTTCCATTTCTTCCGGCTTCAACCGTTGACCGGCTTTAATCGCCGCCTTGCACGACATCATATGGAGCAAGCTGTCGAGGATGTCCCGCCGTGTGGGGGCTTTCCCCGCCCCATCAAGTTGATCGGCAATGTCCCGCAGCAATCGCCCCGGTTCAGTCCGCGAGAGCATCGCAGGGTAAGCCGTCAGAAGCACAGTGCTCTTGCCAAACTCCTGCACGCCAAACCCGAGTTGCGTGAGAAGTTCCTCGTTGTCGATCACCAACGCCGCCTCACGCGGGCTGAGTTCGATCGGCTGTGGCACTAGCAATTTCTGCGATTCCACCGCTCCATCGAGAACACGTTTTCGCAGCGTTTCATACATGACTCGTTCATGGAGGGCGTGTTGATCGATGACCATCAATCCCGCGTCGGACTCTACAACCAAGTAGCAGTCGAGCACCTGCATCACACGCTGCCGACGTGGCACAGGCGGTAGCTCGGCGTTTTCTGGTTCAACTTGCGGAGAAAGCTGGGAAGCGTGAGGTGCGGATTGATAACCCTGCGGTGCGGCTTCCGTCGATGACGGAAAGGTCGCAACGGATGTCTGCCCCATTTCCGGTCGAACGGCTCCGGTTTCCTGCTCCGCATCCGTGGATGTCTGGCTGTGGTTCTCGATCTGAGTCGCCAATGCCCCCTTTGCCCATTCGGTGAGTTCGGTCTCCATCGCGAATTGACGCTGCGGATCGGGCGGGGGAGGGGTGTCCAATTTCGCGGCTGAGTTCTGCCCGCGACCGCCCGGCAGATGCATCTTGGAATCGAGATCCATCCCCAGGAACTTCGTCCGTAACGTCGAAAGGAGTTGTCGATACTGCTGTTGCGAATCGCTAAAACGGACTTCCGATTTCGTCGGATGCACGTTCACATCGACCACTTCCGGAGGCACTTCCAAAAACAGAAATGCCAAGGGATATCGTCCGACCATCAACAGTCCGCGATATGCCTCGCCCAACGCATGTTGCAGCGAACGGTCCTGAATCCAGCGTCCGTTGAGAAACAGATACTGCCCCTTCCGCGAGCCCTTGCTTTGGCTGGGATGCCCGACATAACCCCAAAGCCGACCGGCAGCCGTCTCCGATTCCACCCAAATGAGCTGTTCCGCAGTGCTTTTGCCGAAGAAAAGCTCGAGTCGATCAATCAAACGATCCGTCGGGGGAAGTTCGTAAACCGTTTTGTCATTGTGTCTTAAGATCGCATGCAGTCGTGGATTCGCGATCGCCACCCGCGTGAACTGTTCGCTGATGTGGCCGAATTCCGTGGCCGTTGTTTTCATGAACTTACGTCGAGCCGGCGTGTTGAAGAACAACTGGCGAACTTCGACCACCGTTCCCGGCGGACACCCACATGGCGAGACCGCTCCCGCCCGCCCGCCGTTGACTTCAATTTCCTGGCCAACGTCTTCATCGGGAATCCGACTGCGGAGGCGGAACTTCGAGACCGCTGCAATCGAGGCAATCGCTTCCCCACGAAAACCCATCGTCCGCACACGCTCCAAATCTTCAGCCGAGCCAATTTTGCTCGTCGCGTGAGAGGCGAACGCCAGTCCAAAGTCGTCCGGATGGATTCCCTCACCATCGTCGGCCACCCGGATCAAATCGGCTCCACCCGCTTGGATATCGACCTCAATCCGTGTGGCGAGTGCATCCAAACTGTTTTCCAGCAGTTCCTTCACAACCGACGCCGGACGCTCAATAACCTCCCCGGCGGCAATCTTGTTGACGACATGCGGATCAAGTTGCTGAATACGAGCCATAAGCCAGCACAAACCCTTCAGATGCGATACCCAAACCATCCATTCTAGCCCATGCAATTCCGGAAAAGAATGCTTCAACGCTGAACTTCGTGTCCGAGATGGAAAATCCGCTTGCAGGCAGGCTCCGAAGACCCTATGATTCCGAGCACATCGGGATAGCCCGAAACAACCCACCGCCGCTGTAGCTCAGCTGGCAGAGCGACGCATTCGTAATGCGTAGGTCGGGAGTTCGAATCTCCCCAGCGGCTTTTGGTCATTCGAGGTTATCGAGTGGCAATTAGCGTCAAACCCTGGTTTTACCGGGGTTTTTTCATGTGCGGTGACTGATCGTTCAGAGTGGTCATTTGGGCGTTTCGGGGGCAATGGATGGCAATCCGTGTCCGTGGTGAGTGTCACCATAGGTGTCACCACGTTTTCGGTCCCGGTGGCTTTCCCGGTTTCCGGCTTCGGTGATGGAAGCTTTGGCATCGATTCCACGGCAGCGGTCAAATCGTGAAGCCGCACGTGGGAGTAGGTCCGCATCGTCAGGTTGATGTCGGAGTGCCGCATCAGTTCTTGGGCAACCCGGGGGTGAACACCGGATCGTGCCAAGTTGGTGCCGAACGTGTGACGGAGCCCGTGGAAGTCGAGGACACGACCGGCCTCGTCGTGATACGAGATTTCCGCCGCTTCCAGGTCACGCCGTAGCATCCGAGCTGCTTTGTCGATCCACGTCCCGGGCCAGAGTGGTTCCGCCGACGTTTCCGCCATTGGCACGGTTGGGGTCCGGATTGCCGACGTTCGAACATCCAAGCCCGCACGATGTCGGCGACGTCCGCCCGCAGGGGGAGTTGATCGTCTTTCCGGTTCTTGGCGTCCCCGGCCCCGATCGTCAGCGTGGCCCCGTCCTCGGTGAAATCGAAACTCCGCTCGGTCAGGCTGGCGAGTTCGGAGACCCGAAGCCCGCTGTTAACCGCGACGAGGTACAACACGACTCGATCCGGCCCCGTCAGCCCGCGGAACGGCTTTCCCTTGGCCGCCGCGGCGAGCAGCCCGGCGAATTCCTCGTCGGTGGCCGCGCGACGAACCCGGCGTCGATCGGTGGCGGCATTCAGCTTTTCGACTCCGGCCATCGGATCGGCGGCGATTCGCTTGCGACTGACCAACCATCGGCAGAACGTCTTCCATGCCGTCACGTGACCGTTGGAACCGGCAATCGACAGCGGGGACCGTCGGCGAAGTGGCTTCCCGCAAGCCGGGCATTCTTGGGATTCGTCCAGATAGAACCGTTGGCAGGCATGGCAATAGAATCGAGGGGAATCCCGATGCTCGGCCAGAATCGACGTGATTTGATCGGCGTCGATGTCACCGAGGAATCGGAACCCGCAGTCGTCGGCAAGGCGAGTCAGATAGCCGATCGTTTTGTTGACGTGCTTGTCGCTGGTGCCTTTGGTTTCCAGATGCCGACGGAAGTCGTCGACGTGATCGCGGAGCGGTCGCTTAGAATGTTCTTCGAACGGATCGAGCAGACCAGCTTGTCCTAGTGCCGCTTTGCGTTCGAGTTCGGCGAGCATCTGTTTGGCCGCCTGTTTGTTCGCCGAAAGCCGAACGGTCTGTTGAATGCCGTCTGCGTCTTTGTAGGTTCCGTACCACTCGCGAAGCTTAGTGGTTGTTTTCACGGCCCCGAGATCGGATTTCCGGCAGCGTTTCCCGTGGGTGTCGTGGTAGCGTGTTTGTGTTCGTCGATGAAGAAAACCCATTTGTTGATCCTTCCGCTAGGATTGCCGAGGCCGCCTTGGCGGCTAGCGGTCCGCTTCCGGCGGCCATCGGCTTAGGATGATGACAGAGTACATGACCCCCGGTGTTTGGCAACCCGGGTTTGTTCAATTCTGACTCGGCGGGATGTTGCCCGGTCGATATCCATGCCGAATCAGCATTTGCCGAGCCCGCTCGCGACGCTCTTCCGCAGATAAGTCGTTGCCAGCCGCGTCGGTCTCCACAACCTTTTGCGGAGCGTCCAAACCCAGCAGCTTGCACCGACGTTCGACGCATTTCAGCACGAGGTCGAGTGATCGCACGTCGCCAGTTTGACCAACCCGCTCCATGTAGCCGGTTCCGAACTCGCCGTTCTCGCCGACCTCTCGCCGAGTCTTCACCGCATCCTCACACGACCGTTCGAACACTTCCCAGGCCCGGCGTTCGGCTTCGTCAATCTTGGCGAGCTGCTCATCACGCAGGGCGTCGAAATCGCGGATGGCGGACTCACGCCAATGGCGGCGAACCATCTTCAAATCGTGGCAGACTTGCAATTGGCTGACACCGACGGCCTCGGCGATTTCCGCCTGCGTTTTGCCTTCGGCATACATCCGAGAAACCTGCACCCGGCGTTCCTCGGTTTTCATTCTTTGGCGTCTTCGTTTTGGTTTCATTATCAACCGTCCTGGAAAATGAATGTTCCGGGTGATCTACCGAGTGTTTATTGGCCTTTGAGCTTCGCCTTCAATTCGGCGTTTTCGGCTTCGATCCGCTCCAATCGTTGGGTCAAATTGCGAAGTCGCCATTCGGGATCTTCGTGTCGTGCGGCTTCGGCTTCCGCACGTGCTCGCCGTTCGCGTTCGGCGTGACTTTTCCCGTTGTCACCAAAGTCGCTAGTGGTTTATTCCAGGTCCAAAGCGGTGATCGCCCTGTGAACCAACTGCCGAGTCCTCGCCAACTCAGTCGCGTCGGCTTCTTCGGCTCTCAGTTCCTCATTGAACGCTTCGGTGTCGATCACAGCGTCGATTGCATCTGCAAGAATCTGCTGAAGATCAGTTGGTTGCAATGCTTCGAGTTCGTAGGCGTTTGGGGTCTGATGCCGTTTGAAGAACTTTTTGTAGTTCGGAGAACTTCGTTTGGCGTCGTTATTTGGAGGCAAGTTTCTTTTCGCAGCTTGCTCGGCTGTGAGTGCAACTTTGACCGGATGGATACTCTCGATTCCGAAGTCGTCTCGCATTGACCTTGCAAACGAGTGTGCGATCTCTTCCCCATCAGGATCGAAGTCGCTGACGATAAGTAAGACAAGTTTCGACTTGCCACTCTTGCGAAATCGTTCCGCCATTTCGAATCGTGGCGGAAGCGAGCAGTATCCGCGTCCGGTTGTCAGCGGAAGCCGATATTTCATCGCGACTTTTTCAAGGATTGGTGCAACTGTGTTTTTCTCGCCGACGATCTCAATGTGATTCGGCTGTGATTGCATTACGTCTCGCCAGTAACGTTTCAGAAATCCGTCGAGCTCCCGACGGACGAATGACCCGATTTCGTTGTCGACTTTCCAGTTGATAACCGGCCTTGTTTCGTCACCGATGGCGTTCATTGGAATTTCACCGGTGAGTCTTGCACGCACGACCAAATCGACAGTCGCCCTGTAACTCGCGTGGTCGTTTTTGTAGACCGAATCGGGCTTGCTGGCGTGCTTGAGCGGCGGATCGTTCAGCAAGTTGGTCGCATTGATCTCAAACAGGATTCTGGCCGGTTTGCCTTGCTTGCGGTTTCCTTCAGACTTCGACAGGCTGAACCGACCATGCATGTAATTTTGTTTGCCATCCTGTTCGTTGGCTGTTCCGAATCCGCATCGGAACCGAAGCCGGATCCGTTGGTCGATCGGGTTTCCAAACTGCCGGAAGTCGCCTCGGTCATGGTCCACGGTAAGAGCCCGAGTACGATCATCCATGCTGCCGATTGGCATTTCGTTTCGAGAAAAACAATGGAGCGGATTTTAATGAAGCGAATCGGCAACGCCCATGTCCTCACAGTCTTTATCGACAATCAAGCTGATCAAAGATCGTCCCAATGTTACGGTACAGTAAATTGAAGCTCCGGAGACGGATGTTCTTCTCGACATCCGATTGCACATCATCTTGACCTCGCCCACTGAAGTACACGTCGAATCCGCTTCCTCCGATGATTGTGTCATCGCCACGGCCACCGAATAATAGATCGTTATCAGAGCCACCGTCGATGTAAGCTTCGATCTTGATTCGCTCATCAATGCGAAGAATGTCGTTGCCGTCGAAGCCATACATTTCGATGCGATTAACGTCGCGCCGGTCGAATGTGCCAATGCGTTTGGAACCCGAGTAAACTATCAAACGCCAACCTTGCCGATCGACGAGCAACTGATCGTCGTCGTTCGTCCCGGTGACTACGAGGGTTCCATCGACAAGAACCGCCTGAGGAGTTTCACCGGGAGTCGGGCCCGATTCGTCCACATCGGTCAGCGTAACGGAAATGACCGCTTCGCCAAAGTCGCCTGCCGCGTCGGTCGCGCGGACCGTGAGTATGTAAACGGACTGAGTTTCGAAATCGAGCAGACTTCCATTGGCCACAATGATGCGACCGGATTCCGCATTGATGGAAAAGGCACCGTTTGGGTCTCCGTCAATGATCGTGAAGCTAAGAACTTCTTGATCGACGTCGTTCGCTGCGACATCACCAACGAACGTCCCATCCGCGCTATTTTCTGCGAGTGTAAATGCATCCCCAGTGACCGTCGGCGCATCGTTCACCGGGACAACTTCGATGGATACGGTTGCAGGACTCGAATCACTCGTACCGTCATTGACCAGATACGTGAAACCGTCGGTTCCGTTGAAGTTTGGGTCCGGGGTATAAGTGAATGATCCGTCAGCATTTAGAGTCAGCGTCCCGTTATGCGTCCCTGAGATCAAGCTAGCTGATATCTCTTCGCCCTCAACGTCTGAGTCGTTGGCGAGGACGCCCAGAGTTGGGATGCCAAGTGTTTCGTCTTCAGCGACCGAATACGCATCGTCGACGGCTGTAGGAGCGTCGTTGACGGCGGTCAC